>DBIS01000096.1 GCA_002296975.1 Deltaproteobacteria bacterium UBA796
AACCACCCCCAACCACCCCCGTGCCGCCGGTCCGCTCAAAGCCCTTGATGCCTTTACCCAGCGGCCACGCTGCAGGCGCGCCTGCCCTCCCGCCCAATCCAACTGTGGGTCTCGCTCAGCCTCGGGCAGTGGCGCCGCGGATTATCGACCCGGATGCGGAACGGCTCGAGGTGGAAGTCTACGAGGCGCACGCCACATACGAAGACGACACCCACACCGAATGGGACACCACCCGGATCGCGCCCACACTCACAGACACCACCGACATCCCCGTATTGCCGCGTCCTACACCCCCCGAGCCAACACTCCCCGAGGAGGCCATCTTCGACCTGGTGGGCGACGCCCTCGCAGCCCGGGACCGCGGAGATATTCATGCCGCCGAGCGCCAACTCACTGCGGCCTTGGATTGGCAGCCCAATCATATTGAGGCCCGAATAGCCCGAGGCCAATGCCTGCGAGACATGGGAGACATTCCTGCGGCCATGAGCGACTTCATCAAATGTCAACGCCAAGCCCCACACTCACCATCCCCCCACATTGAGATTGGAAATCTTTTTTTCGCCAAAAAAGACTACGTTCGGGCCATCAGCCACTATTCTGACGCGCTTTCCATCCAGCCAGAGCACACATTGGCACTGTGCCGCAGGGGAATCAGCCACCATTACAGGCGTCAACCTGCCAGAGCAATCGACGACCTCACCGTCGCACGCCGTATTGATGGAAACATTCCGAACATCGACCGCTACATAAAAATGGTCTCGATCACCGAAAAACGTCGGTCCTAAGGGGATCACCATGTGCGAAAGACTTTTCGCATCGCCCCCCGATAACTGCGAAACACAGGTGCCGAATTATGAGACACCGAGCCGCCCCATAGTGCGACCGACGGCGTTTAGCTGCTTTGGCACGGTCCTTGCTTTGTTACTGAGCAAGCCAGCACCGAGGATGTGAACCATGACCTACGAACACTCAGATGAGTTGTACCTGAATCGAAACAAATCGGTGGCCAAGAGCTTTTACCGCCAACTTAAGGGCGAAGGCTTTACCCATCAGCAAATTATCGAGCTGAGTACGACCTTATTGGACTTGGTGACCGAGGACCTTCGCGAGGAAGTCCACCAAGGCTAAGCGCCTTAAAGCGCCTTAAAATAGAGCGAAGCCCCAAAAGGGGCTTCGCTTGTTTTATTATCCCCCCAATGCCAATCGCCCCACACATACGCAGAACTCACGACGCTGCAGAACGGCGCAACAAGCCTGGCTACATCGACCCTGAAACAGGCTTGTTGGTCTTAACCACCGCATACCTGCTGGAGCGCGGTGACTGTTGCGGCGCTGGCTGCCGCCATTGCCCATACCCACCCGATGTCCAGTCCGCCGCGGGCCGCCCACCGGATTCACAGGCTTTCGACTGACATCCACGGTTTGGATCGCCCACGATCCTTGACAATCACACCGCAAGAACGTAGATGGGCGGGTCCAAGGGAAGGTTTCTTGGCCCTCTCGGTCAAGCTTTTCTCCTAACACAATCGTTTTATATCCCGGGTAACCGGAGGAATCATGTACGCAGTCATCGCACATTCCGGCCTTCAATTTCGCGTCAGCGAAGGCGACGAAGTCCTATTCGACCAAATTTCCGCAGAAGCGGGCAGCACCATCGACATCAGTGAGGTTCTCCTTATTGGTGGCGACAAGGTCAAGGTCGGCAATCCCACAGTAAAGGGCGCCAAGGTCACCTTCGAGGTTCTGGGCAACGAGCTTGGAGACAAGCGAAGCACTTTCAAATACCGACGCACACGCCGCAGTCGTGTTCGTAAGGCACAACGCCCATCGTTCACACGCGTCAAAGTCACCAAGATCAAGGCTTAGGGAGTCCAGCATGGCACATAAGAAAGGACAAGGAAGCACCCGGAACGGTCGCGACTCAAATGCACAATATCGTGGCGTAAAGCGCGGTGATGGGCAGGTCGTTCGGGCTGGAAACATCATCGTACGCCAACTTGGCACACGTTTTCACCCTGGTGATGGCGTTGGTGTTGGCCGCGACTGGACGATTTTCGCGACCGTAGACGGACATGTTCGCTATCACAAGCGGAACAACCGTCGAATGGTCAGTGTTGTAGCAGCAGAGGCGCAGGCTTAGTCTGCACTCAGCAACCCATTCAGGTAAGCTGATGCGGTTTATTGACGAAGCACATCTGCAAATCAGCAGTGGCGCAGGCGGAAACGGTTGTCGATCGTTTCGCCATGAAAAGTACATCGCCTTCGGTGGTCCCGATGGTGGTGACGGCGGTCGTGGCGGCGATATCGTAATGATCTCGACCGACCGGCGTTCCACATTGCTGGAGCTCCAAGGCCGGACCATCTGGCGTGCAAAACGCGGAGAGCACGGCCGAGGAAAACAACAATACGGTAAAGGCGCTGAAGACGTCATCATCGAGGTGCCCGTCGGCACCCGGGTGTTTGACAATGAGACCAACGAGATTCTCGCAGACCTCACCCAAAACCAAATGAGCTGGGTGGCTGCCAAAGGCGGTCAAGGCGGAAAGGGAAACCTCCACTTCAAAACCAGCACCAACCGGTCCCCGCGCAAAGCAACACCGGGCCAAGCCCCTGAACAAAGGCGTTTAAGACTCGAACTGATGCTTATGGCCGACGTGGGGCTGCTCGGCTTCCCCAATGCCGGAAAGTCCACACTCATTTCAGCAGTCAGCGCCGCCAAGCCCAAGGTGGCAAGCTACCCGTTCACCACGCTCACCCCTTCACTCGGGGTCGTCAAGATGGGGCTCGACCACAGTTTTGTGATCGCCGACATCCCAGGTCTGGTCGAGGGCGCATCTGATGGCACCGGTTTGGGTCACCAGTTTCTTCGTCATGTCGCCCGAACCCGAGTGCTCGCACACCTGGTGAGCTTGGGTGAACACGATCAAGGTGCCGTCGCTGGCGGTGACCCCGAGGACTCCGACATTTACAGGCGCTACCGGGCTTTGCGTGAGGAACTTGAACGCTATGACCCAAAGCTGGCATCCCGCCCCGAAATCGTCGTCCTGACCAAGACAGACCTGGTGTATGACGACGACATCGAGGCCATCCGCTCACAATTTTCCGAGATGACGGGCCGAGAAGTATTTGTGGTGTGTGCCCCCACAGGCCAAGGGCTCAGCGCCCTTAAAGACGCACTTCTCACCCTCTTGAGCACCTTGGGGGAGGAATGATTGGAAGCAGCTTAGGTCTGCTCGCTATGCTCGGGTGCCCAAGCTCAGCGCCAACCGAAAAGCCTGCGACCATCGAAGGGGTCAGCCAAGCCATCACTTTCGACTCTGTCTCCCGTCTGGGGCCACACTTTTCCAGCTCCAGTATTCACCGCCAAGAACACCGCGGCGGTGAGCTCACCGCAGAAAGCACAGAATCCATCGAAATCGCTTGGAACAACCCAGAGAGTTTTCACTTTCAGCGGCATGTCGATGGCGAGTTGAGTTTTGAGGCCATCGTTCACGAGGGCCTCAGCGCATCCCGAGAAGGCAGAGGCCCATGGCGAGAGGAGTTTGATGGGGAACGCGCCCGCATGGATGTGTATACCGCCTGGAATGCCTGGGACGAAGCACTGGCCGGGTTTCGAGAGCGAATCGGTTTTGACGAAGCGGGTAGCTCCGTTATCGATGGCCGCCCTGCACAGCGTTTTCAGGTCATCTTAGTCCCCTTACCCGAACCCTCAGGTCGAAAACGAACATCCAAACGGATGCTTCCACATGCGCTCAAGGGCGAGGTGGTCCTCGACAAAGCCACAGCTGTCCGACTGCGGGCCGATGTCACCGCCACCGAGGTCCAAGGCGATATCCGCAAATGGACACAACTCAAGATCACCCGCTCTGGCATCGGCGAACTTCAGGGCATCGAGCCCCCTCAAGCCCAGCTTGGGACCGCAGGTGACCTGCTTAAAAAAATGCCTCAACGTCCAAAATCCCAATGACACTCGCTCTTATGAGCATCCACCGGTACGAACTGAACAGTTCGGCGCCGTTTTAGGAGAAAAAACCATCGAAACCGAAACCATCGTGTGTACGGTCGTGCAAGCGGCCATCGACATCAAAGCCACCGAAATCACCATCATCGACGTAAGGGGAAAAACCTCCTTCACGGATTGGTTTGTGCTCTGCAATGGCCGCAATACCAGACAGCTTAAAGCCATCGCTGAGTCGGTGGTAAGCACATGTAAAGCCGACCTAGATCTCGTACCCTTGGGTGTCGAGGGCAGCGGTACAGACAAATGGGTCTTGGTGGACCTTGGCGATGTGATCGTCCATGTCTTCCACCAAAACGCCCGGGGTCATTTTGACATCGAGGGGTTGTGGAACGATGCGCCCCGAGTGAGTCCTGAGTCCCTTGGCATCACGGACGTTCCTCCAGAGGCCCTCGCCTTCGCCCTGCCGTGAAAATCACAAGTATTCTCGTCGGCAAAGGAAGAGTGGCTTGGGCCGATGCTGGCACCCACGAGTACACCCGGCGTCTGCCCAAACACTTGGGCTTCCAAGAGCTCCGCCTCAAGCCCAGCCCATTCAAGGGAGATATCGACGCGGTCAAAAATGCCGAAGCCACTCGAATTCTCGCCAACCTATCTGGAGGCGACCGCTTGGTTTGCCTGGATGAAAGGGGAGAAGACCTCGACAGTCATGGTTTCGCTGACCTGATCGATCAGGCCGCCAAGATGGGAACCAAGCGCCTAGTTTTCGCAATCGGCGGTCCATACGGGCATGGCGATAGTGTCCGAAAGCGCGCGTGGCGAACCCTGAGGCTCTCAAAAATGGTGCTCAACCACAGCCTCGCGAGGGTGGTGCTCGGAGAGCAATTATACCGGGCCTCCACCTTGCTTTGGGGTGGGCAGTACCACCACTAACAAAGCCCCTATATACTTAAAATGTCAAAGACATGGAGACGTCGTGAGCGAACCAGAACTGGTAAAAGCAGCATTGGAAGCCGTGCGTGGCGATGATTTAGAGGCGGCAAGAGCAGCACTGGTCATCGCACTCACCGCACACCCTGAACGGTTGGACTTGGTCCATACCCTCGCCATCATTGAGTTGCAGTCGGGCCAAGCGGACCATGCACTGGAGTTGATGGAGGGCGCTTTGTCCTTGTGTGCCGAGCGCCAAAGTGCCGATGACCTGGCCTTGGTCCCCTTACTGTGCCTCGCCAAGGGTGCTGCCCACGAGGAACTCAACGACCCAACAGCCGCCCTCGCAGCTTACGACCGTATTTTAGCAGAAAACCCTGACCACCCACTGGCCACCCAAGGAAAGGGCCATCTGCTTTTGGCCTGGGGCAAAGTCGAAGCAGGCTTAGACACGCTCCAAGGTGCTGTCGATGCCGCCCAGGATGACCCCCGCTTTCTTGAGGCGACCGCCAAACTTATCGCCGGCGTGCGTCAATTTCTTAGTGACGACCTCCACCCTCGAAACTTCGTTGATGCCCACCAGGGCAGCTATATGGAGTTTTTCAATCACCACGCTGACGCCCAGGCTGTACATGGGTGGATTGCAGAGGCTGCGCGCATGCGCCGTGGTAAAGAAGGCGGAATGGTCCCCGTCATCGCCGATGGTGCAAGACCTTATGCAGCCACCCGCGTTGACTTGGTCGACCCGGCCACGGGTAAGGCCGGCTTGATCGGCGATCAGCCCATGATCGTCGCCCTCGCCGGTCACGAGATCATCTCCCAAGCACCGATCGTCTTTGAGTGGCCTGGCACCGACTTCCCTGTGTGGGGCAGCTCCCAAATGCCTTGGAACTTGTTGAACATCACCGTTGTCTTCGATGGCCCCAATGCCACCGAAGCCTCTGGTGCCGCCACCGCTTTAGATGCCACCATCGGCGATTGGTACACCGCTGGCTATACCGGTGAATTTGGGAGCCACGACAAAGGTCGCTTCCACTCGATCACCGACCCCACAGCGATGGGCCCACACACCATTCGTTACGACCTAGATTGCGGACGGGCAGAGCCCACCGCCATCGATGACCTGCTCAAGCGCTTTATGGTCCTCAACACCAACCACCCCATCAAAGGTGTGCTGATCGGGCGTGGTTTTGCACCCGTGGACTGAGGTCATCATGCCCGAGCCCAAATCATCCGATGAGGATCTTGGAGTCTAAAAATGCGCGTGTTGGGAAAAATCGTCGGGGGGATTGCAGGTTTTGGCATCGCTGGACCCATCGGGGCCGTCATCGGGCTGGCGCTCGGCGCAGTGGCCGATGGCACAACCAATGATGCACCCACCCAAGATGTTCCGGCCTTGGACATTGAAATCCGCCTGATCGAAGATGAATTCGGGCGCACTGTTCAGCTGTTTTTCAAGCGGGATGTTCCGAATGGGGCGGTTGCAGTCAACGTCCTGACCGACGGACGTGGGCGCACTGTATCGGCCATTGACGCATTCGCCGATCGGGGTTCATTCGTGGCACATAGAGCCATCGAGAGGGGAAGGCTGGAGTTTTATGTCCCCTTCTCTGCACTTAAATATCGCCGCCCCGGCACCTACACCCTTCGCACCACGGTCATCATGCTCTCCCCAGGCGCTGACGAGCCGACGACCTTGGGCCAACAGCAGTTTGACTTTATTCTCCCAAAACCAAGCACTTGGTCCCGGCTTAAATTTATCCAACCCCTGATGAACCTGTGTCTGACAATCCTTCATGCAGACGGTGCGCCATCACCAAGAGGGTCGAAAATAATCCGAAAGTTCTTTATTGACTCCTTCGATCTGGTCCGCTCGGAACGCAGCGCACTCAAGGCGCTCATCAATGCCGGACCAACCACCGAAATCCAGATCGCATCCCAAGGCGTGACCCGGAGAATGCCAGCATTCAAGCCCACCGACATCGCTGCCTTATTGGCCGAGGTCGCTCGATGTGATGGCCCCCCAAGCCTCAAAGCCAGGCGACTAATCAAAGACACCGCCATCTATTTGGGCATCCCAGAAAACCGTTGGCCGGAGTTAGAGGTCAAACTCGACCTTCAAAGCAAAGTAGAAGACCCATGGCAAATGCTGGGGATCGACAAGGCTGCGACATCCAGAGACATCAAGCGAGCCTACCGTACAAAGCTCGCAGGGCTTCACCCCGATAAAGTGGCCCGGATGGACCCCGAAATCCAGGACCTGGCCAAGACCCGAACCGTGGAGCTTCGGGAGGCTTACGAGCGGGTTTTGGACAAATCTATTTGAGCCACCAGGTCAAACTCGAGTTAGCCGGCGCGCGAATCGAGGTGGAAGATGGACTCGCACGCACTGGATTTCATATCTAAGCTTGGTCAAGCCCTGGCCAGCTATGGCGCCCCAGCCCAGCGCATTGAAGATGTACTCCAGCTGCTGAGCGACGACCTCGGCCTCAAGGGAGTCTTCAGCGCCACCCCATCAACAGTGCTGTTGGAGTTTCACGATCCAAACAGACGGGAGGTTCGGATCGAGCGCGTGCACAGCAATGCCATCGACCTCACGCGCCTGGACCAAATCGACACGCTTTTTAACCAGGTCGCCGCGAAACACCTCAGCCCAGAGGCGGGGTTGAAACGGCTCGACGAGATCATGCTCGCCCCACCAAGATTTGGTCCCAAGCTGGACTTTGTCGCCTACGCCCTCACCGCGGCCGTGGCCACCCCCATGTTTGGCGGTAGCATCTCGGATGCTGGGCTGGGTTTTGCGGTCGGTGGTGGTGTTGGGCTTGTCTCACACTTTGCACCCAGAAATCAGCGGGTTCCCCTCGGCGGTTTTGTCGCCGCCACCATCGCCGTAATCCTGGCACCGCTTTTGGGGACGGCCAATATCGATGCCGCCACTTTAGGGGGGATCATCATTTTGGTCCCCGGCTTCACCCTCACCTTGGGAATTTCAGAGCTGGTCACCCACAATATGACCGCCGGCGTATCCCGACTTGGCGCGGCCCTCGTCACCGCTTTGAGCCTGAGTTTTGGGGTCCTATTTGGGCGTGCTGCCGGCACCGCTCTCGTGGACATCTCCAACGTGACACTCTCCACACCCGCACCGACTTGGGCTACCTGGGCCCTATTGCCTTTGGCGGTCGCCACAATATCCATCCTGTTTCGGGCCCCCTTGCGCCAGTGGGGGTGGATCATGCTCACTTCAGCCCTCACTTTCGGCTCACTTCAGCTATCCGCGCAATTCATGCGACCGGCCTTTGCAGTGTTTATTGGTGGACTCACCTTGGGTGTATCCTCGAATATTTACGCCCGTTGGAAGGACCGGCCGGCGGCCATTATCCGCATGCCTGGGCTCTTGTTTTTAGTACCAGGCACCCTGAGCTTTCTGAGCATTCAAGCTGTGATGTCGGGAGAGAGCGCCCAAGCCGCAGCCACCCTCAGCCAACTCACACTCGCGGCCATTTCTTTGGTGATGGGCATGGTCGTCGCGGGCTCCATCGTACCCCCTAGGAAAGCTTTATAAACCGAATTCTCTGCCACACACAGTGTCCTCATGTACGCTTAAACATGAGGGGACTGATGGGCGGGCGCGATAAAACCAATGAGCAATGGCGCAAACAGCTTAGCGCCGAAAGTTATCATGTGGCCCGTTTAGGGGGTACCGAGCCCGCTTTTAGTGGCACCCTACTCAACGAAGATGGAATCGGGACCTTTGCATGCATATGTTGTGCACTCCCGCTGTTTCGATCCGATTCCAAGTTTGAGTCGGGTTGCGGCTGGCCCAGCTTTTTTGAGCCTCTCGAAGGGGCCAATATGGTTGAAATCCGCGACCAAAGCCACGGCATGGTCCGGGTTGAGGTGCGCTGCACACGCTGCGACGCCCACTTGGGTCACGTTTTTCCCGACGGCCCCAAACCCACTGGCTTGCGCTATTGCATCAACTCGGTTTGCTTGAGCTTCGAACCCAATGATTGATGCCCTACCAGCCTCGGCGGTCGATGACCCGATCAAGCCTTCGCTCCGAGGGTGGATTCACTTGGTTTCTGGAATTTTAGCCATCCCGCCAGTGTGGGTTCTGGTCACCGCAGCCACCCCCGGCCATCTTCGCTCCGGCGCGCTTATCTATGGCTTATCCCTCATCTTTTTATTGACCATCAGCGGCTCGTACCACACCCCCTCATGGTCGTCGGACACCCGCGCCATCATGCGCCTCATCGACCACTCCATGATTTTCGTCATGATCGGTGGCTCTTTCACCCCCTTCTTGCTGGCCTGTTCTGCCGACATCTATTCTTGGTTTTTACCTATCATTTGGCTGATGGCACTGGCCGGAATTTTACGGATGCTCTTTTTTCCGAATGTCAGCCGTTGGATAAAATCGGGCATTTACATGGTCATGGGGTGGTCTGCTATTCCCATGATGGGGCTGTGGGCCGAGGGTTTGGGTATAAAAACCGTCGCGTTATTGCTCATTGGAGGGGCTTTTTACACCGTTGGAGGCATAATTTATGCCAAACGAAACCCAAATCCATGGCCGATGACTTTTGGCTATCATGAGATTTTTCATGTGACCGTGGTGCTCGCCTGCATCTTTCATTACTGGGCGGTGTGGCGGGCTGTGACCTAAGGGCCCCCCAGTTTTACACTCCTGGTCTACACTGCCCCATGCTCGCGACCCTTCTCAGCATCGTTATCGGCACTGCTTTGGCCATCGACCTACCAGTCGTACCATCGATCCCACCTGGGACTGTGGCGCCCCTGCCAGACGACCCGCTTTCAGAAGCAAAGGCGCGTTTTTATCAAGGAGACCTCAATGGTGCGAGAGCCTTGCTTGAGCCCTATGTTTTAGACCCCAAGGGTTGGCGGCAGCGCTCGGCCACCCGACTCCTTCTCGGTCGAGTCTACATGGATTTGGGTCTATTCAATCAAGCGAGTACACAGTTTTATCGGGTCCGGCGGGGAGCGGGCGGTGATGCGAAGGTAGCCGCCTGGTACGAAGCTGTGGCGGACCTCCAGCGGGGTCGACCCCATGCCACCATCAAGGAATGTAACGAATACATTTCTGCCCACAAAGAAGGCCGTAGGGTCAGCGAATGTGCCGTGCTTGTCGGCGATGCACAAGCCCAACAGGGGCGCCTATCTGCTGCCCGAAAATCCTATGACGCCTTTTTAGAGAACCCAAAGCACAAAAAGCAACTTCGAGAGGAGGAGATGGACCTTCGCATTGCACTC
>DBIS01000272.1:0-2808 GCA_002296975.1 Deltaproteobacteria bacterium UBA796
TGCAGGGTTGTATTGGCTGACCACCGTGGTTTCTTTGTCCAATAAAACGGTAAAGCCATAGCCACCCCGCTTGATGAGGGGCTTGACCTTGCTCGCGGCCCGAGCATCGTCGGTGCTGATCGATATCACCTCAAAGCCCCTGGCCTCGAGCTCACGGTCCATTTTGTCGAGGTGTGGCATCTCGAGCTTGCACGGCCCACACCAGGTGGCCCAAAAGTTGATCAGGACCACCTTGCCCTTGTAATCGGACAGGCTCACAGACTTACCGTTGATGTCCCGCAAGGAAAAATCGGGGGCGCTCTCTCCGCCAATGGCGATCGCGCTAAAAAATAACGTGCTGAAAAGCACCGAACCCATCAGTCGTCTAATGAAACACTTCATGGATAACCCCCAGTGTTTTGCTAGGATAGCCGTCGCGGCCTGTACGAGCCAGCGTTGGATGGATAGGGCTATCCCCATGCCCAAACGAATTCTCATCGTTGACGACGAACCCAGCATTCGGATGGTCCTTCGGGCCCACCTTAAACGCAGCGGCTACGCCGTCACTGCAGCCGAAAATGGAGCCGAAGCGATCGCCCTGCTGCGCAACGAGAACTTTCACCTGGTGGTGTCCGACCTCAAAATGCCCGTGATGGGAGGCATGGAAGTGCTCGCACACTGCAAGGACACTTATCCAGGTTTGCCGGTGATTCTTATCACGGCCCATGGCACGGTGGACTCTGCGGTCGAGGCCATCAAAAATGGTGCTCAAGATTATGTCACCAAGCCCTTCGACACAGACGAATTGCTGCCGATAATCGAAATGGCGCTCCGCACAGAGGAGAAAGGCCGGAGCACCATCCACGCAGACGCGCTTGGCCGATTTAAAATCATCGGCCAGACCACTCGGATGAAAAAAATCTACAGCATGATCGAGAAAGTCGCGCGTTCGCCGACCACGGTGCTGATCACCGGAGAGAGCGGGACCGGAAAAGAGTTGGTGGCGCACGCGTTGCATGACAACTCAGACCGCGCTGCTGCACCTTTCATTCAAGTCAATTGCGGTGCCATCCCTGAGTCGCTCTTTGAGTCTGAACTTTTCGGGCACGAAAAAGGCGCATTCACAGGGGCTGTCGCCTCTAAACCCGGTAAATTTGAACTGGCCGACGGCGGCACCCTCTTCCTCGATGAGGTCGGCGAGCTTCCTAAAGACATGCAAGTCAAACTGCTGCGCATTCTTCAAGACGGGAAACTCGAACGGGTCGGTGGAGTCCGCACGCTGACGGTTGACGTTCGTTTGGTTGCAGCCACCAACCGAGTCTTGGAGACAGAGGTTGACGAAGGTCGCTTCAGGAAGGACCTGTTTTACAGGCTCAACGTTATCCCGATTCACCTCCCACCTTTGCGAGATCGCTCCGATGACATTCCCGCACTGGTCGACCACTTCGTCACCAAATTCAACAAACGCTTGAAAACTGAAGTCGAGGGCCTCACTCCTGATGCCCTGGCCGCGATGCTCGCCCACAACTGGCCCGGAAATATCCGAGAGCTCGAAAACCTGATTGAACGAAGCGTGCTTTTGGTGGACGGTACCGTCCTCACGATGGCCGACCTGCCAGGGTTAACACCCACCAATATGGAGCCGGTCAACATCGCAGATGCCGAGGAGATGGGCCTCAAAGAATATGTCCGTGTGTACACAGTAAAGCTCGAGCGGGCGCGTATCCAACGGGTCCTCGAAGAGGAAAACAACAACGTCACCCGAGCCTCCAAGAAGCTGGGCATCTCCCGTAAAAGCCTCCAAATGAAAATGAAGGACTACGGCCTTCGAAACGCAGACAAAACTAACGATGACCGCTCAGATGGCTGATTTTTGCCCGCTTGACCCTCGCACCCGCGACACGTACCCTTATGACCCCTCGAGGTTCGGATGCTGAGTTCACTGATCGCAATCTGTGCGCATACCGCTATCGCCGCCAATGTCACCGATCTACCACCTCAGTGGCGCGGTGACCTTGGGGTCCACTATTCGACGACAGTCATACCTGACACCCTTATCGAAGCCAACCAAACCGTTGGCCAGCGGCGCGCCGTAGACCACACCATCACCTATGCCGCGCAGTTTGGCTTCACCGACTACCTATCGATGGCCCTCGCTTTGCCACAGCAGGCAGCGAGTCGAGTCGCCTTCACAGAAATGAACAAGATGGCCTACGACCCGATCTCCCAGACCGGGACAATGATCGGGGCCGACAAGGTGGCCCCCAGTGAAACAGGCGGCTCTGGGGCTGGCGGTCTGTGGATGCGAGTAAAGGGCACGCCCTTATCTGAGTCCACATTTTCAGACCGCGGCGATCAAATTACCTGGCTGCTCGGCCTGGGCTATCAATTTAAAGATGAGACATCTCGATGGAACTCAAGCTCGACCGACGGTGCAGGCCCAGCCTCTCCAGCATTTGAGTTTACATCTCTTTGGTCCACCAAGAACAGGGCAGCCGAGCCCTATGTCGGCGTTGTTTGGACGCGCCGCTTCTCCACTCCCGTCGATACCGGAAGCGGCGTTGTTGACGTCACCGACCCTTCCGCCCTCGATCTGTTGGTGGGAATGGAGATTCTCCTCTACCAAGATGACAACTGGGCCAACAAGCTAGGTACCGAGTTCGCTCTTGACCTGCACGCCACCTTCGGACACGCCACCTGGGGAGATGGCATCAGTGGTGTCGAAATCAGTAATGTGCTGCCAATGAGCGACGCCAAACAAGTGACCACCGGCGAGACCTCCAGCCTTTGGGCTGGGGTCGACCTCCGCTGGCGGGTGGTACGCTGCCT
>DBIS01000272.1:3093-4807 GCA_002296975.1 Deltaproteobacteria bacterium UBA796
CCCGCTGGCGGGTGGTACGCTACCTGGATTGGACAATCTCCAGCGATTTCGGAGGACCATTAGGGCGACGGCTCGAGCACCATTACGCCATCTCCTCCGAATCAAAAATGGCCTGGAAAGTCGGAACCGGCCTCACCTTTCGCATGCGCGACCCGATTTTCGACAAGCGATAGCTATTCGCGGTCATTTTCAAGTTGCACAAGGGCCGCATAGGCCAGGCTCTTCTTACAGCCCCAACGCTCAGCTAACGCAGACGCGATAACTTTGAGATTGGGTCCGACCTCTACGGGATCAACCACGATCGGCGCCCCGGGACCGACGACCAACACCACCTCTCCACGCTGGTCGGTTGTGGGTAGCCCAGTCAAGTGCCCACGGATGACCTCCTCAAACTTTTTGGTCAGTTCACGGCAGATGACCGCCTCACGGTCAGGCATCAAGCTCGCCATCTGCTCAATTACACCCCCAACGCGTCGGCCAGACTCCAAAAACACGAGCGTGCCCTCCAACTGACTTGCAGCGATAATGGCTTTGGTCATGGCCCCGGTTTTTCGGGGTAAAAATCCTAAAAAATGGAAGGGCGTGGCGGGCAGCCCCGAAACCGAAAGCGCCGCAGTCACCGAAGAGGGACCGCTCACCACGTGGACGGGGATGCTTGAGGCATGAGCCGCTTCGACAATGAAGCCCCCAGGGTCAGACACACCTGGCGCACCCGCATCAGACACCAAGGCTATGTTTTGACCTTGCTCCAAGCGAGCGATCACATCTGCGAGCCGCGTGCCCTCATTATGGGCATGACAACTCACCAGCTTTGGTGCCACCAACTCCAAACCAGCAAATAAGGTTCGGGTACGGCGGGTGTCTTCGCAAAGGACCAAGTCCGCCTCTTGCAGCACTCGGGCCATCCTCGGCGAGGCTTCTTCTAAATTTCCGATTGGCGTAGCGACAACAAAAAGCGGCACAATTTACTCCACGTCGAAGGCATCATCAACAAAGGTCATGCCCCCTGGCTCTACCAAAACGACCATGAAACAGACCTCATCAAACTGAGGCTCAAATTCACGCATCCAGGCCCTCGCGGCACCAATCAGCTTGCGTTGTTTTTCGGGGCCGACAGACTCTAGCCCAACTGGATCATCGGCAGCTCGGGCTTTCACCTCGACAATCCGCAACTTCAACCCTTGCTGAACCACAAGATCAAGTTCGCCGCCGCCTCCTCGCCAATTACGAGCGAGCACGCGCCAACCATCAGCCTCTAGAGCCGATGCTACTTTGGATTCTCCCTCGTGGCCGACAACGTTGGCGGCCAGTCGAGATGCGAGCCCAGTTACTGGCGGATCTCCTTGAGACGCGCACGCTTACCGGTGAGGTCCCGAAGGTAGTACAACTTGGCCCGACGCACCCGGTGGTTGCTCTTAATCTCGAGCTTGGCCACGTTTGGGCTGCAAATCGGAAACACCCGCTCTACGCCGATACCGAAAGACATCTTGCGCACGGTGAAGGTCTCTGCAGGGCCTGCATGCTTCTTAGCAATGCAGGTTCCCTCGAAAATCTGGATACGGGTTTTGCCAGCCTCTTGAATACGCACATGTACACGGACGGTATCGCCGATGCTGACAGTGGGAGCCTCAAGGGCGGCTGAGATTTCTTGGTTGATTTCGTGCATGCTGGGCATGAGACAGTCCTCGTCAATAATGTTCGCCAGGATAGTGTG
>DBIS01000385.1 GCA_002296975.1 Deltaproteobacteria bacterium UBA796
TTTCGCCGCGCTTCTGCACTTTGCCCCCGGCACATCGCGAGCAAGCCAAGGCCGCCATAGCCCCAAGCCAGCCGCGTCTCGTCATTGAACTGCTCAGAGCGGGCCAAGCCCTCGACCCACCAGTCTCGCGCGCGATCCAAATCTCCCCGCGCCCAAGCCACGCCGCCTCGCTCGTACAGGGGCAAAATTTCCATGCGGCCATGACCATGTTCACGCGCCAAGGTGATGGCCCCTGAAAGCGAACGCTCCGCCCCGTCCAGATCGCGCATGCGGCGGGCCTGACAGCCTTGCTCAGTCAACACGCCAATCTGAAGTTTTGGGTCTCCTAAAGCATCGGCCAACCCGCTCGCTCGTGCCAATTCCTCTGCCGAAGCATTGAGCTGGCCCAAGTGGTACAAAGCCCGCGCTCGCTTGAGGCACAACTCTGCCAACCGTGCATCGGCATCGTGGAGTGTCATAAATCTACGGGCCTGAGACTCAATCGCCATGGCCCGGTCCATATACTCAAGCGCCTGAGCGACAAAGGTCCGCTGCATCAGCTTATCTGCGGCCAAAATCAAATACGGGTACGCTTTTGCAGCCACATCGCCTTGCTCGAAATGGTCAGCTAAAGCCTCAACAACCACCGACACGCGACACCGATACCTGGACTCGAGCGCCTCGCCGACCCGCCGATGAATCTCTTGGATAACCGCGGGTGATAACCCCTCAACAACCACATCTTTTAAACGGTTTTGAGCCAACTCCAAATGCGCGGCCTCACCCACAAAGCGCTCAATAACCAGCCCCGCCTCAATCAAAGTATCGGTACCGGCCAGCACCTGGTCCCCGTCCATTTGGGAGGCGATGGCGAGCAAGTCGTGGTCCACCTCTTGACGGGCCAGGGCCAAGACACCCAATAAGGTCTTCTCTTGGGGTTTTAAGCCAGATAAACGATCAGAAATGGCCTCGCGGATGGAGCGAGGAATAGGCAGTGTGAGCCCATCAATTTCGGCCAGCGACAAACAGATTCGCCCGCGGGCACCCTTCGCCGCCCGTGCGATCACCCCCATATCCATCAAACCTCTGAGCATCTCCCGAACAAAGAACGGCACCCCTTCACTTTCTTTGTGAATGCGTGCGCACAAAGCCTGCACCCGGGGGTCCTCTCGAACCAAAGAGAGCAGCAGCTCCTCAACCGCGCTGAGGCCTAAAGGTCCAAGCTGGAGCCGCTCTGGACACACACCCGTCTCTGATTCATCCATGAGCCGGCGCAGCCGGTCGACGCCAACGCCGGACTCGCAAGTGACCAACACCAATATGGGGTGCTTTGCCTCGCCCACAAGGTTGCGAACCAAATACTCGGTCATCTCGATCGAGCCACTGTCGCTTTGGTCTAAATCGTCCAAGACCAACAGCTTGGGTCCGCCCTCTGCCATCAAGGCCGAGAAGGCCGAGAACACACGCCAGCGCTCTAAAGTTTCATCGTCGGCCAGACGTTTTCCGAAGGCCACAGCCAAGGCGGTTGGGCCGGACCCATCGTCGACGAGCCCATCAAATGGGGCGCGATACGTCTCAAAAGCCCGCTGATCTGGAGCGCGCGAGCGCCCCGAAAAGCTTCTCAAACCAAAACGCTCCGCAGCCTTTTCTGCCTCATCAATAAGGGCTGACCGCCCCATGCCATAGGCCGCATCGATCACCATCAAGCCACCCTCGCCCGCAGCGAGCCTGGCGACCGCCTCGCGAACCTGTGCGATCTCCGAAGCCCGGCCGACGACACCGGGGTCCCAGCTGGTCGCTTCCATGGCGTCATCACTGGCCGCCTTGGCATTTAAAGCGTGTAAAAGATGACTGGCAGAACCAAAGCGATCACCGGGTATCTTCGCCAATAAGCGGACGGTTGCGCTGTTGAGGTCCTCGGGTACCGTGGGTACCAAAGCACGGGGCGGGCGCACAGGGCGATGAAGGTGTTTGTCCAAATACCCAGCCAAGGTGCGAGCAGAAAAGGGCCGCTTTCCTGTGAGCATCAGATACAGCACAGCACCCAAGCTGTACAGATCGGTACGAGCATCCACACGCGCGCCGGTGATTTGTTCTGGAGCGATATAGGCGGCGGTTCCAACCACCTCTCCAACGGTGGTGAGATCTGCGCCCAACTCCTTGACCACCCCAAAATCCATCAAGCGAATATGGCCGTCATTGAGCAACATAATATTGCTCGGCGTCACATCCCGATGAACCAATCCCTGCTCATGCACATACTCCAGTGTGCTCGCGACCTGAATCAAGACCCGCCGAGCACGGGCAAAGCGCTCAGCGGGTGCGAGGTCCCTCCACTGGAGCACAGCAGCACCAACCTCAATGCCCGCTATCAACTCCATGACAATATAAGGAATGCCCTCAAAGTCGCCGGTCTCAAACACACGAAGCACCCCAGGATGGTTCAGCCTCACCAAGGTGTCGTATTCCAAATTAAAACGGGAGATGACCTCGTCGTTGTGCACCCCAGGCAACATCAGCTTGATGGCCCGCTCCTCTCCTGTTTCGATATGGCGCACCGCCATGATGGTCGCCATCCCACCGCGCCCAATCTCACGGATCACCTGATAAGCCCCTATTTGAGTACCCACTTGTGGAACCGATGAAGCCATGACTGCGCTCATGCTGCGACGTTACTCGTGTTGGGAAATAGGATTCGATCTATAGTTGGGGCCTCAGAGGTTTCCCCATGCATTTTGATGCCGTCGCACGCACCGATCCCGGCCCTGTTCGAGAGCACAATGAAGACTGCTTTTTGGTCGATATAGAGGCTGGCCTTTTTGTGGTCGCCGATGGCATGGGCGGGCACGCCTCGGGGGAGATCGCCAGTGCTATCGCCGTCGAAGAGGTGCAAAGTGTGCTTTTGGGATCGATCAACCCCGACGAAACCCGTCTGGACCGCGGCGGAATGGACCAAGAGGAAGAGATTCGCGAACGCCTTCGCTATGCGATGAACCAAGCGAGCATCTCCATTCGCCAAACAGCCATGACCAACCCGGCCCACGCAGGCATGGGCACCACCCTCGCTGTCTTGCTTATCGAGGACGACGAGGCACATTTGGGCCATGCGGTCGACTCTCGGATTTACTTGTTAAGAGACGACCGCCTGCACCGGCTCACCCGA
>DBIS01000384.1 GCA_002296975.1 Deltaproteobacteria bacterium UBA796
CAGATGCCCAAGTTGGAATCATTAGCCGCTTGGATGAGCGGAAAAAGACCGAGCCACCGCCCTTCTTTATGACCTCACCAGCCTTCAACAAAAGGCAAACCAACGCTTTTCGCTGTCTGCAAAAGAAACTTTAGATATCGCGCAAAGCCTCTACGAACGTCATAAATTGCTCACATATCCACGGACCGATGCCCGGTATTTGACACCCGACCAAGTGCCTGGCTTGGCCGATGTGCTTCAGGGCATATCTGGCGTTGGACCCTATGCGCCCTTTGTTGCTGAGATTCAGTCCCAGCCACTCCGCATCACCGATCGCATTGTCAACGCGAAGGAGGTGGGTGACCACCACGCCATTTTACCCACCGGGCGTTCTCCGATGGCTGCGGGTTTAAACTTAAACGAGAAGCGCATTTTTGACCTGGTCTCGCGGAGACTGCTCGCAGCCTTGTCTCCCGATGCTATTTTTGCACTCACCGATTGCGTGGTGGAGGTCCCAGTCAAGGCGGGGCACGATGTGGCGGGTCCGCTGTGTTTTCGGTCCAAAGGTCGTATTTGTAAACAGATCGGCTGGCAGGCAATTGATGCCCCAACAAAGAGCCAAAAAGACAAAACACTGCCGCTGCTTCAGCTCGGTGAGGATGCCTTTGTACATGAGGCAAGCCTCAAAAAATCCGAAACGAAGCCACCGAAACACCATAACGACGCGACCATTTTGCGCGGGATGGAAACAGCCGGTGCCAAATTGGATGATGCGGAGCTAAAACGGGCGATGCGAAGTGCGGGTTTGGGCACGCCAGCCACACGGGCATCGATTCTTCAAACACTCATCGACCGGCGCTTCATCTCTCGAAAGGGCAGGGATTTATTGGCCACCGACCGTGGAATTGCCTTGATTGCTGCCATTCCCGTACCAGAGCTCAAAAGCGCGCAGTTGACAGGGCAGTGGGAGGCACGTTTAAGTAAAATCGCTGAAGGGCAAGAGCCCCGTGGTGACTTTATGGCCGCAGTCGCGGTATCTATCGCTGAAATTGTGGCAGCGATTGAGGCCGCTGAACCCCCTCCAGCAGAACGCCGACCGCCCCCTGACGGGCCTGTGCTTGGCGCATGTCCATTGTGCTCAGAGCCTGTACGCGAAGAGGCGAGGGTGTACACCTGCGCGTCTGGACGGGCCTGTAATTTTGTCATCTTTAAGAGCATCGCCAAGCGCGCAGTGTCCAAGCGTGTGGTTAAAAAGCTGCTCGCCGGTGAGACAACCGATACGTTGAAGGGCTTTAAATCCAAAAAAGGAAAGGCCTTTTCGGCGGCGATGCACCTTGATGAAAATGCAAAGGTGAAGTTTATCTTTGAGTCCAGAAATACTGCCAAGCCACCCGAGCCCAGCGGACCGGTTGGTGCCCAATGCCCACAGTGTGAAGCCGGCCGTATTGTGGCTGGGCGTCAAGCTTGGGGCTGTAACCAGTGGCGTTCAGGCTGTGAGTTTCGCCTGTCTTTTGAGCGTGATGGGGTACGCTTGGCCATGTCGGATGCGCTCAAAATCATCAACGGTGCTCAAGCCAACAGCTGATCTATTTTTGCGACAAAATGTGTCGGGATTCAGTCTAGGAAAAATGCTCGTTGAGATGGTGTCATAAGCGGACAGCTTGCCGATGTTCGTCCAAACCAATCATAGCGATATTTTGCGATAAGGTCGTATCCAAAGTTCCGTAAAAACCTTGGAAATACCCTTCCAACCCACGATAACACTCGCCAACATCCGCCGATTTTATTGGCCAGGACAAGGGCGGCTTCACCCCGAGTGTGCAGGATGCCCTCCTGTGTTTGGACCACCATGCTGTCGGGTAACGGGGTGATGGACGCCAGGGATGTGGATGCCGTGCTGCCCTGTAAAGGGGCGTAGCGAAAGCGTAAACCCTGTGGGTCACGGGCCAATAAAAACTGCACTGCCCTATGACACAATCCGCAGCTTCCATCATAAAAAACGGTGGTGTGCAGAAGGGTGCTGGGCACGCTCAAGCCCCAAACTCAATTCCCACCGCTCGGGCTGTGGCGATGAGTGAATGGTCTGGACTGACGGTCCGATATGCGGCGACGGCATCACGGATTGGCACCGAGTCGACCTCGTGGCCCTTGAGGCAAACCATCTCGCCCCAGCGGCCTGCAAGGATCAATTCTACAGCGCGAACCCCGAACTGTGTGGCCAAAACGCGGTCGAATGCGACAGGGCTTCCGCCGCGCTGAAGGTGTCCGAGAACGGTCGTGCGGGTTTCGACGTCCATGCGTTCAGTCAGCAGCCGTGCCAAGGTGCTCGCTGCACCCTCGGTTTGGATTCGCCCCTTCCCATGTTGCACCTCTGAAGGCCACTTCTCGCCCTCCATGGGGCGTGCGCCCTCGGCGACAACGATCAAGGTAAAATGCCTGCCCTTCATGCGGCGCTCTTTAATTTTCGCGGTAAAACGGTCAGGATCGTAAGGAATCTCGGGTATCGCGATGCAGTCAGCGCCACCGGCTACACCCGCCCACAAGGCAATCCAGCCCGCGTCGCGTCCCATCACCTCAAGCAACATCACCCGGTCGTGAGACTCAGCAGTGGTGTTGAGGCGGTCTAGGGCATCGGTCGCGACCTCAACAGCTGAAGTAAAGCCAAAGGTGAGGTCGGTCGCAGATAGGTCGTTGTCGATTGTTTTCGGTACCCCCACAACCGGGATGCCATGGGTGTCCATTAAGCGAAGACCTATTGCCTGTGTCCCATCTCCACCGATGACGATCAATCCCTCTAAGCCCTGTTCTCGAATGGCCTTTGCCAAGCCCTCAGAACGGTCTTCAATGCCGCCTTTTCCATCTGGATAGGCGAAAGGGTCGCCCCGGTTGGTGGTGCCGAGGACCGTGCCGCCTCTTTGAAGTAAACCTTGGCAATTGCTGGGGCTCATGTCTCGAATGCGATGGGGCGCCTCGAGCAATCCATTGAAGGAGTCTTCGATGCCGATGACGGACCAGTGTAGCTTTCCGACCGCGTATTTGACGACAGCGCGAATGACTGCGTTTAGGCCAGGAGCGTCGCCGCCACCGGTGAGGATTCCGATTCTATGGGGTGCCATCTGCTGAGCCTATCGCGTTCACTCAGCTTCTGATGGCTGCAAAATCCTTCAT
>DBIS01000251.1:0-16639 GCA_002296975.1 Deltaproteobacteria bacterium UBA796
CGCTCTGAGCAGTTCAATGACGAGACGCGGCTGGCTTGGGGCTATGGCGGCCTTGGCTTGCTCGCGATGTGCCGGGGTCAAAGTGCAGAAGCGCGGCGAAAACTGGAGCAGGCGATTGAGGTTTGCCAGCGTCACGGGCTGATGGAGCGGCTGACGGTGGCCCGAATTAACTTGATTGAGTTGTATCATTTCACGGGAAATTTCAGAAAGGGTTTGGCGATATCTGACGAAACCGTCAATCAAGCTCGAGAGGTGCGCTATCGCTATGGTGTGGGTTTGGGCATGCGTTACCGAACCATCATGTTGATCGATATCGGTCGTTTCGCCGAGGCCATGGACAATGCGCTTGCGAGCCTAAAGATTCACCAAGACATGCAGACCCGAGAAGATGAACTGGCCAGCTTGGTGGTCGCTTGCCGGGCCGGCTTGGCCCAAGGGGCGCTCGAAGAGGTAGAGCCCATGCTCGACGCGGCCACAGCCCTTCTCGATGATTACGACACCGAGGGCTTCGCGCCGGTTCTTCACGCTTGGCGGGCCCGGGTTTACGCCGGTCAGGGCCGAATGTCGGAGGCCTGTGATGCGGTGGAGCGCGCCGCGGCCGTTCCCACACGGCCTTGGCCTGCACAGCGGGCACGGAGCAATCTGAATTTGGCGCGGGCTTATATGATGTTGGATGCCCGCGAAGAAGCGCTCTCTCTCGCCGAGGAGGCATTGCGGTTGTCGGACGCCAGCGGGTATCGACATTATGCGATGCGCTCAAGAGCGTTGATCATCGCAGTCAGCGAGGACGAGGCGGTGATCGCGCGCCACCGTCGGGTCGCAGAGGCTTTAGCCCGCTCTTTGGCCGCGAACCTTAGCCGAGAAGATGCATCAGAATTTCTTAAAATTCACGGGGTTAAACCAATGGTTACGCTGATCTGACCGCATCTTTTCTTGGGATAAGATTCAGTTTTCGCTACACTGCGGTCGATGGCCACACTCACCCCAACACCCACCGTCACGCCCCCGCCTACACCCGGCGACCATGTTGGGTCATATGAGGTCAAGGAGTTGCTTGGGGTCGGAGGCATGGCCACGGTGTATCGGGCGGTCGACGATGCGGGCAATGTGGTCGCCCTCAAGATATTGCATCCTGGGAAGGCTCAGACCGATGAAGTCAAGCGGTTTGAGCGAGAGTTTTTGGCCTTGCGAGACTTGCGTCACCCTTCGGTAGTTCAGGTGTTCGAGGCGGGGGTTTCTGGGGATTATCCTTGGATTGCGATGGAGTATGTGGACGGGGCTGACCTCGGTTCTTTGGTGGACCGTTGGACTGCGAACCCACCGCCGGATCGCTTTGCTCATGTGGAGAGAATTTTAAGGGGGCTGTGTGAGGGCTTGACCATGATTCATGGCAAGGGGTTGATACACAGGGATTTGAAGCCTTCGAATGTCATGGTGACCAAGGGGGGCGAGGCCAAGCTGACCGATTTTGGGGTGGTGAAAGCACCCGGGGCCTTCACCACCCAGTTGACCGTGGCCGGAAAGTTGGTGGGGACCGTCGCCTTTATGTCCCCGGAGCAGATCACCGGCGATGAGGTCACCGCGTCCAGCGATTTGTACAGCCTGGGTGCAGTTTTATATGTGTTGTTGACGCTGCGTCGGCCGATTGAGGCAGACAATGTGGCGGGCTATTTGGCGCGGCATATCACAGAAACACCGCGATCCCCCTCTGATCTCGACCCGAATGTGCCCCCTCATTTGGAGCGGGTGTGTATGCAGTTGCTCAAAAAAGAGCCGGGCCAACGTCCAGCCTCAGCGGCAGCGGTGCTGGCCATATTGGACGGCGGTGGCGATGCTCAAGCACAGGTCTTGCACGGGAGAGATTCGGAGTTGGAGTGGCTTAAGCAGCGTCTCACCGATGTTGAGCGCGGTGCTGGCGGGCTGGCTTTTGTACAAGGGGAGGTAGGCAGTGGTCGGAGCGTTTTGCTCGAGGCCTTTGTGGAGCTCAACCGTGGCCGGCAGGTCGCCATTGCCTCGGCGAGTGGTGCGCGCTCAGAGTTGGTGGCGCAGTTGGTTCGTCAACTCCCCCATCAGGCCGTAGGAAGTGCCTCATGGGTGGGTTTAGGGGCTGCATCGGCATTGCAGCCGACCGTGATTGTGATCGACGATCTGGACCATATGGACCCAGAAGCCATCGCGGGATTGACCCGTTTATTGAGAAATCAGGTGGCGATCGAAGGGCAGCCGATATTGCTTGTGGGCGCCATTGAGGGCGGACAGATGGCCACTTCGGAGTTGGTCAGCGGTGCGTCCACTGGCTTGAATCCCGAGCGCTTGGCCTTGGGTGGACTCGCCCGTCCTGCGGTGATCGCCCTTGTTCGAAATCAAGGTGTGACCGGAGCGGTGGGGGCAGCACTGGGCCGTCGGCTGGCGGCAGATTTAGGTGGAATGCCGGGTGCGGTGCTGGAGCAGATCAACGCGATGGTACAGTCGGGATGGCTGGTGCCGAGCCCAGATGGTGGCTTGCGGGCAGGTTGCACCATGGACGCGCTCCGCAATGACCCACTGCCCCTACCCGAACGACTCAGACAGCAAGAGGCCGAGCGAATAGAGGCCCTCAGTGAAGGCGCACGGCATCTCTTTGATGTGCTGGTCGTGCTCGATATGGAGGCCACCATCGAATTGGTGGCAGAGATCGCCGCCATCGAGCCCAATGTGCAGGCCCGGGCCTTGGTAGAGTTAAGCTCGCGGCAGTTGATTCGAGAGCGCACAGAGGGTGTGCATCAGATCGTGTCTCTTCGGGGGGACCGAAACAGGACGGTCGCCTATCAGTTGATCGCCAACGACAAGCGGGTTTCGCTTCATCGGGCTGTGGCGGGCGCATTGCGGCGTCGGTCTCGGCGTCGGTCAGGTACCTTTGCAGAGGTCATCGCGAGCCACTTGCTGAGTGGTGGCCAAGTGGGCGAGGCTTTTCCGATGCTTTTGGTGGCGGCAGAGACCACATTGCGGGTGGGTAAAAACCGTCAAACGGTCAAGTTATTGGAGAAGGCAGAGCGTGCTGCGGCGACGGTCAAGAGACAAAAAGACCCCGCGACCCCTGGGTATGAGCGCAGGCTTCATGCGCTGTGGGGTGCTGTACATTTTCGCATGAGCCATCATCAAGACTCATTGGATGCTTGGCGTCTGAGTTTGGATGCTGCTCGAATTGAGGCAGACCGAGAATCCATCGCGCGGGCTCAGGCTGGAATGGGGTTGGCCCGAGTGGCGCTGGGTGATGTTGTGGCCGCCAGCAGTGTGTTGGAGCAAGCGCTGAGCCAACTCTCTCAGGGCGACCCAATGTGGGCCCAGGCAGCAGAAGCTTTGGCGGTGTCTCGCTTGAGTCAGGGTGATGTGGCGGGGGCTCAGCGTTTGTGGGCTGAGCTGATCGATTTGGGCCAGCAGATGGGTGCCACGGGGATCATCGCCAAGGCGATGGTGGGTTTGGGCGAGATAGCGATGGTGCGCGGCCGGTTGAATCAGGGCCGAGACAATTTGGAAAATGCAGCTTTTCGGATGCGAGATCAGGTGCGCCCTCAGGCCCTGCCTGCGACTCTGCTGAGGCTCGCTGAAATCAATCACGCGGAGGGGCGGATCGAAGAAGCTCGCACCCTCGCCCTCGAGGCGGAGTCCATCGCTCGAGATTTACCCTTGTTGCCTCAGAGTGTGTTGGCGCTGGGCATGGTTGCGCAGTGTCTGCTCGATATCGGTGTGCCCCATGAAGCGCGATTGCTCGCTCACGACGCCGCCACTTTGGCCAAAACTTTGGGGCCGGTGCGCTCGAATATGGCCATTGGTTGTGTGCTCCCGGCGGCGCGGGTGTTGGTGGCGATGAGTGCTTTTGATGCTGCCGCTGCGATTTTACCCAATCGACCGCCATCTTCAGAGGGTGGTGTTGGAATCACCGACCCCATCGCGGGCTTGTTGGCATTGAAGAGTCGCATTGTGTTTGAGCGCAACCCCACGGTCGCCGTTGCCTTGGCGCGTCAGGTGCTCCAGCGACCACCAGCGGCCTTGCCTTGGGTGGGTGCGCGATATTTGTTGGATGCGGCCGCCACCCTCAGTTTGGCTTCCGACCATTTTGCCGAGCAGGCCATCGACAGAGTCTTATCTTTGGTCAAAGGCACCTCCTTCAGCTTGTTGGAGATGGAGGTCGGATTTTTAGCGAAAAAACAAGGCACCCACCCAGAGTCATATGCCCGCTCAAAGCAGTGTTTTGTTGATTTAGAGCACCGGTTGGGATCCCCGGAAGGCTTTGGGGCACGCTGGTTGAGCTAAAGGGCCTCAAATCGCCGGTGGGCAGGGTGAATTCGGTTAAGGCCGTGCGATGACATCGAGCAAGAAAATAGGGGAGGATCTGTTCCCCGCTGAGATCACGATGGGTGGCTTGAGCCTTAAGCCCGGCGACACCATTGGTCCGTATCGCTACATTCGCCCTTTGGGGCGGGGTGGTATGTCTCATGTCATCCTGGCCCGTGATCCCGGTGGCACGTCGGTGGCGCTCAAGATTTTGAAGGCCAACCGTTTTCGCACGGGCCTCGCTCGCTTTCGTCGAGAGTTCCGCGCGCTGGCCCGGCTAAAGCATCCGAATGTTATCCGGGTAGAGAGCTATGGTGACATACATGGTCACCCTTATATTGCGATGGAGTGTGTCGAAGGCAGAGACCTCTATCAAGAGATTCGAGCCCTCCCTCGAACCGATTTATCCAAGCGTTGGGCACGGGTAGAGGAGGTCTTGATCGACCTGTGTCGGGCCCTCGCGTACATTCATGGTCGGGGTTTGATTCACCGCGACATGAAGCCTTCTAATGTGCTGATCGGCGCTGATGGTGTGTGCAAACTCACGGACTTCGGCATCGTTAAGGAACTCGACCCCGAAAGTGATGTGCAGCTCTCCACTACGCTCGTGGGTACCTGGGCGTATGCCAGTCCAGAGCAAATTACGGGCGGCGCGCTCGACCACCGCTCAGATCTGTACTCTTTGGGCGTTATTCTCTACACCATGCTTACCGGGCGGCGCCCTTTTGTGGCCAAAGATATGGCGGGCTATTTTGAGCAACATCTTTACCATGAGCCGGTGGCACCGACGACACTTGTGCCGGGCACCCCGCCTCAACTCAACGAAATCTGCATGCGTTTGCTCCAAAAGGCACCCCGAAGCCGTTTTCAGAGCGCACAAGAAATTTTATACCAGCTAGAACAGATCGACATGGACGCAGGATCGGTGCACCCAGATGATCTGTGGGAACCGATCATGGTGGGTCGAGATGAGGCGATCGATCAGGTGCGAGACGCTGTGGGCCGGCTCACCCGAGCAGAGGGTGGGGTGTTATTGATCGAAGGCCGCGAGGGCAGCGGTAGAACCCGAATGATGGGTGTTGCCATTCACCATGCCCGCTTGATGGGCATTGGGGTCAACCACAATTGCATGGCTGCTGGTGCCGGCTCTTTTGAGTCGGTGGTGTCCATTGGCCGGGGCTTGGACGAGGCTTTGGGCCTCGAGGTATCTCAGGATTTGATGGAGGGGCTCGCCGCCTTCGTCAAAGAAGAAGGAAAAATCGGTGCAGACGCTCGCTATCAACTCTTTGATGGCATGCGGGATGCATTGACGCGATTGTTGGCTCACGGTCCGTTGATCATCGCCATAGATGATTTTCATCATGCCCCTCGGCCCTTGGTTGATCTGCTGGGATTTTTGGCCCGAAGCTTGATTGGGCGTGATGGTCTGCCCTTGTTGCTCGTCCTCACAGCACGTTCAGATAACCAGAGCCAAGCGATGACCGATGTCCGTGATGGGAGCGCTTTGTCGGTGCATCCAGAGATACTGAGTTTGGCGTCGCTGGATGCAGACCAGGTGCGGAGGGTTGTTGAAGCGCTGTTGGGTCCCACAAAATCAGCTGGGGCATTGGCGAAAACCTTGAGCGCCGAGACCGAGGGGACGCCCTTCTTTGTGGCTGAGTTTTTGCGCTCATTGATTCAAAATGGGGTCATCGCCCCCAAAGATGGCGGTGGGTTTCGACTGACGGTCAACGCCATGGACTTGGCCGGTGGTGAACTTTCCATTCCGCCATCTGTGCGGGCGATGGTTCGAAATCGCTTGATACCTCTCGATGCTCATGCCAGAGAATTGGTCGACACTTTGGCGGTAGCGGGGCGAGAGTCGGATTTGGATTTGTTACTCGATGTGTTCGGGTTGGATGAAGACCAAGCGCTCCATGCGCTCGATACTCTGATCGATGCTGGGCTCATCAAGGAGCGGCGGCTCTCTGGACAGGTCATGGTGGATTTCTCCCATCGAAAAGTGGGAGATGTCGCCTATCGGGATTTAGATCCGGAGTGGCGTGCGGCTTTACACCGGCGCTTGGCTGTGGCCCTTGAGTTGCGTGTGGCTGACAATACAGTCATCTCCGAGGCCATCGGCGTGCACTATCTGCGTGCTGGAGAGCAGGGCAAGGCCTACCGGTATTTGGCGGCTACAGCCATGCGTTTGTGGACCCGCTCCCTCACCACAGAAGCCTGGAGCCTCTCAGAGCGCGCATTGGTTTTGGCACCCTCGGCAGCAGGAGATTTGAGCGAGGTCGACTTTGATCGGGCGCGGTTGGATGTCCTTCGGGTCCGAGCGAATGTGACCTACAACCGGGGGCTTTGGGGACAGGCTGAGGCTGTGTTGGCCTCTTTATTCGCGGTCGCCACCAAACTCGGAGAGCGGGTGCTCGCTTCAGAGGCTGCACTCGATCGGGGCGTGGCCCTCAAACGGCTTGGGCGGGGCGATGCTGGCTTGGCCATGATCGAGGGTGTGGTCCAAGATGCACGGGCTCAAGGTGAGCGCGGCATGGTCATGGAAGGGCTTAGGCGTTTGGCGCTCTATGCTTGGGAGGACGGAAATTTGGAGACCTGCGAGCAGCTTGCGAGTCAGGGTTTACTGTCTGGCTCTGGGCAAGAATATGAACATTCGCGGGCGGGACTGTTGATTGTGCTCACGGCGGTACAGGCTGAACGGGGTCTGCTCACTCAGGCGATCGCCGGCTTGAAAGAGGCTGAGGCTATTTTTCGGCGTTTGTCGGACAAGCGGGCCCATTGTGTGGTGCTCAGCAATTTAGCCGAGATGCTGTTGTGGCAGGGTGAGATCAGAGAGGCGATGTCCACCACGGCCGAGTCATTGGAATTGAGTGCCGACATTGACTTTCACGCGGGTATCGCCGCGGGTTTGCGGGTGATGGCGATGGCGCAGATGGATGTCGACGCCATCGATGCGGCCGGAAACGCCCTCACCCGCGCGTTGGCCTATGCCGAATCCGAAGCGGGAATCGACCGGGTCGCGACCCGTTTTTTATGTGGACGGCTGGCCTTGAGAATGGGAGACCCCGCGGGGAGTATTTTCCACCTGAACAAGGGGATGGAGGCGGCGGTCTCCGGGGATCCCGAGTCGTACACACCCTTGTTGATCGCCATGCGGGCGCGGGCTCACATCTCTTTGGGAGACGATGAAGCTGGGCGGGCCGACTTAGGTGCGGTGCAAGATTTGGTCGATGGCCTTGCTGTGCCCCGAAAGAGCCAGGTGATGATGGTCATGGCGCTCGCGTATCAAATTTTGGAAGAACCCCTCTACGCACACCGGCTGGCGAGTGAGGCTGTCGCCATCGCTCACAGTCGCGGCTTTCGCATGTGGGAGTTGACTGCGCTTTCTATCGTGGCTGTGGTGACGGAGGACGAGGCTGAGGCCGCCACAGTGCGTGCGGCAGCTCGGGAAATCGCAGAGGTGCTCAGTCGCTCTGTGCCCGAGGAGTTGCTGGAGACCTTTTTGGAACGCCCCCGCATTCGGGCTTTGTTGCAGCCGGTACATTTCACAGAAGAGCGATGATGCTGACCAACGATGATGTGCCAAAGACCATTGGTGATTGGGTGCCGGAACGCCTGCTCGGGGTGGGGGCTGTGGCCTCGGTCTATCTGTGTATCGATTCTCAAAATCGTCGTGCAGCAGTCAAGTGGCTGAAGTATTCCCACGGGCCTTTGGTTCAACGTTTTCGCAGAGAAATCCAGAGCCTAAAGCGCCTAAATCATCGTGGGGTCACCGCCTATATCGACGCTGGCGAGGCAGAGGGCCGGCCATTTTTAGCGATGGAGCATGTGGCGGGTACCGACCTTCGGGTATTTAGCACCAAGCTCCACAAGCGACCCAGCGCCGAACGGTATGCAGTGTGTCGTCGTATGGGGCGGGAGTTGGCCGAGGCATTGGAGCATATTCACGACATCGGGCTGGTGCACCGGGACGTCAAGCCGAGCAATGTACTGGTCAGCGGCGATGGTCGGGTGGTTCTCGGGGATTTTGGGGTGGTCAAAGATCACCAAGCCTTGGACAAGACGGCTGTTGGGGTGGTTGTGGGCACCCTCGCCTATGCCGCGCCCGAGCAAATACAGGGCGACACAGTCGATGCCCGGACGGATTTGTTTGGCCTGGGTGCCACCTTGTATTTTTTATTGACCCTCGAGCGCCCGTTTGGGCTTTTTGACCGGGACTTAAGTGCGCTTCCGATTCCACCCAGCCGAGCCGACCCAGGTATCCCAGCGGATCTCGAAGGTGTCGTCATGCGTTTGCTGGCGGCCAACCCCGCCCATCGCCCTCGGGATGCCTCGAGCGTTCGGGCCTTGTTGTCTACCGATGAGGCAGAGGGCGCTGTGTTGGCGGGAACACGCCCAACCGTGGCTTTGGTGGCCTCGTGTTTGGAGCGGGTTCAAGGTGGTGAGGCGCTCTATGTGAGGTTGGTGGGGCCGGCTGGAACCCGAAAAGCGTGGGTGGGCGATTTGCTTCGGGCGGGGGCTCAACGTCGTGGGGTGTCGGTCATCGAGGTTGTGGAGTCCGGGGCATTTTCTGCGGTCGCCGATCGCTTGGCGCTCGGGGAACCCTTGTTGGTGATTTCGCCCCTCGCCTTGGATGTACCCCCCCATATTTCCCGTGTGGAGATCGTGCTCGCACCTTTGAGTTTGGCTGATGTCCGACGTTCGTTAGTGAGCATTGCGCCGAAAGTGGCAGACCCCGCACCGGTGGCCACCACGTTGCATGAGTGGACGGGTGGCCTGCCACGCTTGCTCGCGGCCCTTTTTGGTGAGCATGCCAAAGACGGTGATTTTCACTTGCCTCCATTCGAGGCGGATCATTCTTGTGTGTGGGACTTCGTCGATGGTTTGGATATGGACGAGAGCGAAGTCGCTGGGGTGATCGCTTTGGCGGGCGTGCCTTTGGATGCCCACACCATCGAGTCGATCGTTCAGGTGCCTGTCGAGCCAGTGATTCAGTCTTTGATAGACAAAGGTTTGGTGGTCGATATCGAGGGGCGAAGTCGGCTGATGGGTACGCTTTTTCGAGCGGCGATAACGGCGAGGCTTGTCGACCCGATCGGTTTGGCCGAGCGCATTGAGCGGTCGGAGAGCCAAGGTTTTCCCATGAGCACCGCACCTCAGCGTTTGTTGTCCGAGGTCCGTCGGGGGATCGAAAAGGCGGAGGCTTCGCTGTTAAGTGGCAGTCTGGCTGATGGCTTGTCCGCCATCCGGCACGCGGTTGATCTGTCTGCAGCTTTGGCAGATAGGGATATCCAGGCAGAGGCCACAGTCGCTTTGGCCAATGTGTTGATTCGGGTGGGGCTGCTCAGCGAGGCGGCTCGTGTTTTGGCCGATGCCAGCGCCTTGGCCCACGCAGAGGGACGCCATGACCTTCGCCGTATGTGCCATGGTCTTCGGGCGTGGGTGACCCTTGATCAGCAGCCGCGGTCGCGTTCGGCAGCCGCGAGTGCGATCGACCGGGTGTTGCCCATGTTGAGCGGAGCAGAAACCCGAGGGCATCAGCCTGAGGATGCACTTTTATACGGGACCTTGGCCCGTGCCGCCGCGGTGATGGGTGATGGGGCGACCCATGCACGGGCAGAGGAAAAAGCGTTGACTTGGTCCAAAGCTGTGCCCGAGCCACTGGCTTTGGGTATTCGCCTTCAGCTCGGGCGCGCCGCCTTGGTCCTGAGGAAGGTAGACCATGCGCGAGCCCTGATACGCCCTGTTTTAGCGCAACGCAGCTGCTATCCTTTGCTGGGCTGGGAAGCCGGTCGGCTGATGGCGCAAATTGAAGGCGGCATCCCGCCTGTTGTTGGCGACTTGGATGTGGGTTTGGACATGAGCACAGCAGAAGCTTTGGTCAACCGTCCGGTTTAGTTTAGCCCTGATGCTTTTTCCGTCTCACGACAATCAGGGCAGCAAAGAAGGCGAAGGCCCAATGGGGTCTGGCTGAGACTGAGGCGCAGGCCAGTTTCTCATCGTTTGGAGTGAGGTCGGCGGGCACATATAGATCGATAATGGAGGCCGTTCCATCGTCGATCTCTCCATCGCCACTGGGGGGCTCGTCGGTGTCGGCATCAGCGTCTGAATCGGCGTCTGAATCGGCGTCGGCATCTGCATCGGCGTCGGCGTCGGCATCTGCATCGGTATCGGTATCGCTGTCTGCGTCGGTATCGGCGTCCGCATCGGCATCGGCGTCGGCGTCGGCGTCGCTGTCGCTGGAGATCACATCAAAGTCCACATAGTCTTCGATCCAAGGGATGTATGCGTCTACCCGCATTACACCGTTTGCTCCGCCTTCGCAGGAGTCGCCGCCGCTGCCGGTGGTGGCGTAGCCAAAGCTGTTCACGCCCACGAGCTCCCATCCACCGCCGGGCAAGGATCGGAGTGCTGCCCCGCCAGAATCGCCGTTACAGATATTTTGGCCTGTGGGATCTTCGCTGTAGATCGTGCGTACATCAAAGTCGACGATCGGAATGTCGGCGTAGCGCTTTCTGCCACTGTCGCTGCGCCCGGTTCCGGTGACACCAAAACCCACAAAGCGAAGTTCATCGCCGATCCACGACGTGGTGAGGCTGTCGGTGTTCAGGGGCATCGGTTCCCGGTCGGTGATGTTGATCACCAGCTCGATAAGCGCCACATCGTGAATAATGGAGGCGCTTGAGCCCGAGTAGCCGGGATGGACAATCCAATCGTTGACCCACACGGTGCGGTCGATGCCGGCGCTCGATTCCATATCGTAGCCAAAAGCCACCTGTACAGTCCACGAGTCGTCCCAATCTGAGACGCAGTGGGCGGCGGTGAGAATCCATTTTGGCGCGATCAATGTGCCCGAGCACACCCCGCCCCATCCGCTGGAGTCGTAGCCCGTCAAAAATGCCACAGCAGGGAAGCCAGTGGTGGTGTGACCATCGACAATCGGTGGAGCTGGAGGCAGCTCAGCGCGTGCTGTGGGAGCAAAGAGTGTGGTCGCAGCGATGATGAATAAAGCGGTCAAAGTGCGTACCCTCCGAAGGTGTGACCATGGTAGCCTCCCAAAACAGTGTATTGTGTCTCGAAAAGGTGAATCCTCTTTTTATCCGCATTGTCTGCGGGTGTTGAGATAATGGTTAGGGTTTTCCACCCCACAGGAGCCGAGATGAGAGCTTTGTTTTTGGTGTTGATTGGATTGTCTGCGTGTTCAGACCCGCCCGCCCACAAGGGCATGGTCACCGATCGCTGGGGAAAACCCATCCCAGGTGTCATCTTGGGCTTTACAGGGTCTGCAAACCCCGTGGTGTCGGGCCCAGACGGTAGCTTTATTATTCCGGTTCAGGCGGCAGACATCAAGGTTCGGGCCGGAAAGCCCGGATTTATCAAACAGACGGTCACCTTGTCGCCGCCCGAGGCTAAAGGCGAACCCGCGCCCTTACGCTTTGCTTTGTATCCCGACCCTGAAGAGACAGGCTTTTATGCGGTCGGCAGTGCCGCGTATAACCATATTCCTCCAAAGTCGGTCAAGACCGTGGGCACGGATATTCGTGCATTTCATGGCCTCGCCGATGTGGGCAAGGTTCGGATGAGTCGTCAGGATCCGACTGAGTTTGTGTTTAGCTCCCAAGCCCGCCGCAGTGAGCTCAAGCAGTTGGGTTTGCAGCTTCATAAGCTCGAGTTTTTAGAGCAAGAGTCTTTGCCTGGTGTTTTGGGTGAGACAGAAGTGAAATTGAATTTGTGGACTTCAGGTGCCACAGTCCCCTTTGATTTGAGCGCTTTAGAGACGGATAATGACTATAAAATTCGTACAAGATCTGCGCTTGAACCTGGGGTTTATGCTTTTCATACCCAGGGGGTTTTAAGCAGCAAAGACCCCCTTGCTTTGGACAAGCTTCCCAGCGAAATGCGAGTGGCATACCCGTTTGAGGTGAGGTGAGGAGCACGCAAAGTGGTTAGCCTTAGTTTTGTGAGGTGATCATGCGTATTGGTGAAGTCGACTCCCTACTCCAACTCTCTGCAGCCGACCGGCTCGAACCTTTGACCGAGCTTGGGCGCGCAGCCCTCGATGCTGACGGCGACGCTCAAGGAAAGGTGGTGGGCGCACTGATCGCGGCGCTGGCCTCTGGTGAGGGCGATGCGCTCGCTCGGATGGCCGCAGGTGAGGTTTTGGGCGCTTTGGGCGATACCCGTCTGCGTCAGCCTTCCGATGCTGCTTATTGGGCAGAATTTGATGTTGATGGAACGCGTATTGCTGTGGGTCGTCATTTGGTCACCGTGGCAGAAATCGCCGCCTTTTTTGGGGCTGATGGCTATAGCAACGATGCCTATTGGACCGAGTCAGGCAAGCGGTGGCGGGACACACGGCGAACCTTCTGGACGGACTTGGCCGCAGAGCCAGACTCTGGACCCTTGGTGGTGCCGAACCAGCCCGTGATTGGTGTGACCTGGTTTGAGGCCCTCGCATATGCCAAGGCCAGCAACGCCCGGCTGCTTCATCTCGATGAACGCCTATTTGTGATGCGTGGTGCAGCGAATCGGCCCTATCCGTGGGGTCAGCCCTTTGGTAGCGGGAATGCCAACACTGAAGAAGAGGGCTTGGGCAAGCCGTGTGCTGTGGGTATTTTTATGGGGGATTGCACCCCAGAAGGACTCTTTGATTTGGCGGGCAATGTCGCTGAGTGGACGATGGATGAGGCCGATGATGAAGTGATTATTCATCCGGGTTCATGGAATCAGCCCTCGATGAGTGCGTGGGCCAAAGCGCGGGCCTTGGTGCCGCAAAAGACTCGGAGTGCAGATCTGGGCTTTCGTCTTGCCAAAGACTTATAAAGCTGTGTTTAGCTCTTTTGGGTGGCTAAAAAGTCGCCCAAAATAATGGCGGCTGCGGCCTGATCGATGCGTTGTTTCCGTTGATAGCCATCCAAACCGGCGGCTTTTAGGCGCTCTTCAGCCACCACCGTGGAGTACCGTTCATCTTGGTAGACTACCCTTAGGTTGGTGGCTGCTTGTAAGGCCTCACCGACTTGCCTAGCCAAACGTGCTGCACGGCCCTCAGCGTCGTCGAGCTCATAAGGCAGCCCGACCACCACGAGATCAGCGCTCAGGGCTTTCATGAGGTGGGCAAGCTTGGGTACATCGGTTTTGAGGCCCTTTCGCCGCAATGTTGAGTGCGGTGTGGGAAGTCCTCCGGGCATGGTTGCACGGGCGATTCCGATTGTTTTGGTGCCAACGTCGAGAGCGATGATGCAAGTCATGGTGGGTGGAGATACCGGTTGAGGGTGCGGAGGTCAAGTCATGTCTGATTCTGTGGTGATTATTTCAACCGGAGAAGAGTTGTTGAGCGGAGAGCTCATCGACACCAATGGTGTTTGGTTGGCGGGTGAGCTGTGGGGGCTTGGGCTTCGACCACGGGCGATGCTCACGGCGGGTGATGATCTTGATGGTCTGGTATGGGCCATCGAAACTTCAGCGTCTCTGGGCTCTTTTGTTATCTTGACCGGTGGTCTTGGACCGACACAAGACGACAGATCCGCCCAAGCTGCGGCTTTATGGGCTGGGGTGGCTCAAGCCGAGCATCCAGAGGCCTTAGCGCAGATCACCGCTCGTTTTAAAGCCCGGGGGCTTAAGGTTTCTAAGGCGAATCAAAAACAAGCATTTTTACCGGAGGGGGCGGAGGTCCTCGAGAATCGATGGGGTTCTGCGCCGGGCTTTAGGTTGAGCCACAAGGGAAGTACGCTCGTGTGTTTGCCGGGGGTTCCCGTTGAGATGAAGCGTCTTTTTGAGGCTTATATTCGGCCGACGCTTGCGGGTGAGACCCAGCCATCGCTGCATTGCCTAAACACTTTTGGCTTGGCTGAGGCACGGATACAGATGATGCTCGATGGGCTTGATTTGGGTGGGGCTGAGCTGGGGTTTCGGGCTAATATTCCACAGGTCCAGGTCAAGCTTCGCTTTGATCGGGGTGTGAAAAAGCGCATTCAAAACACTGTGGTGGCCGCCGTTTCTGAGGTGCTTGGCGATGCGCTTTTTTCTGTGGATGGTAGAGATTTGGCTGAGACGGTGGTCGCCGTCTTGGGTGAGCGTGGCCATACGATATCTTTGGCCGAGAGTTGCACGGCTGGAATGACTGCTGCGTGGATTGCGGATGTGCCGGGGGCTTCGGCGGTGTTGATGGAGGCTGTGGTGGTTTATGCCGATGCAGCCAAGACGCGGGCAGTCGGTGTTCCAGAGGCCATGTTGAGGGAGCATGGTGCGGTGAGCGAAGCGGTCTGTTGTGCTTTGGCCGACGGGATTAAGGCGCGAACAGGGACCACTTATGCGCTTGGAATTACCGGAATCGCTGGTCCAGGTGGGGGCAGTGAGGCCAAGCCGGTGGGTACGGTTTACATTGCAGTGGCTGGGCCCGGGGGCACACACGCCCAGCATTTGGTGATTCCTGGAACCCGGGCGCAGGTGCGAAAGCGGGCTGCGGGTGCGGCTTTAGCAGCGGTGTTGCACTGTGCTAAATCTGTCCAAAGCCGGCCCGAAGACGGCTGAGGGTGGGCTCGCTCATCACGTAGACCATCTTGGAGTCTTGGGCGCGGACCCAAAAGAAGACAGCGCCTTGCTCATTTTTGAAGTGTCGGCCCACGAGCAATGCGGTGTTGCTTCCATCTTTTAGCTGCACCTCGAAGGCCATTCTGGGCTTGGCCAGCCCGGTGCGTCGGTCGGGAAGCTCGCCGGCCTGTTCTTCTCCGCGGGGTGCAGAGAGCATGCGCACGACAAACTGAATATCGGCCACATCAACTTCGAGATCTTTTGGGCTTGCGATGCCCCATACACCGGTGGCAGCATCACGGGCCAGTTCGACTTTGATGCTGCGCTGGTAGTAGATCAGCCGGGCCATATCGGCCTCGGCTACTTTGAACATGTTCATGTCCTTTATGGCGCTCACCCCATCGATAAAGGGTGCAATATCGGTGCGAGGAACAGCGTAAACACCGACTTTTCCGGCCACGCGAAGGAAGGCTGCACCCTCTTCTTGGCGACGACCGATGGCGAGAGTGGTCTCGGTCCCATCTTTGTCCATGATGGTGATTGAGGCTGCAGGGGGAGAGAACCCACCGTCAAAATCATCGTCGAGGATGTTGGCGGCCCGCATTGTTCCGATTTTTTGGACAAGCTCCGTGAGCCCTGCGGCGTCCAGGTTCCACCCTGGGTCGGGTTCAAGTGTCCATGGGCCGTCACCTGTTTGTTCGTCGGTGGGGGCGCGTGCCAAGTGATAGATATCACCATTCCACGACTCGATTCTTAAGCCTTGGATGTCGGCCTCGGCCCGATCGACCACAACACGGTTTCGCCAGTCGGTGGGGGCTCTTGCAAACCGTCGACGACCGCCGAGCCGTGCCCGATAGATGGCGTCGTCGCCGCTCACCCGAACAAAGGTGGATCCTCCGGCAAGATCGGCGCCGAGGGTGAAGGAGGCTGCGGGCTCACCGGTGTTGGTCCACAGCTCAACAACCAGTCCGTTTGAGGCATCCAGGCCGTATTCTTTGAGATTGCCGGCATCCACGGTGACGTCGGCGACCACACGAGACCGAAAGGCGGCCAGGAGGTGGCTGATGCGCGTGGTGTCTGCGTCTTGCTTGACCGGCGCGGTGATGGCCCAGCGCTCGGTCAATTCATCTTTTTCCAAGATGGTTTTTTCGATGGCAGATGACAACTCGATGCGCACGATGTGATCGGGGTTGACCGATGCGATCACGGCCACCTGCTCCCCGTCGTTGTGAGCAGGCCGATCGAATATTGCGAGGGCGCTCAAGACGATGGCGACCAGGCTTAAAAAGATGCTTTTTGGGGTCAGGACGGGGGTGGTGCTCATTTAGGTCCTCCGTCGTGTGTTTTCTTTTTGGCGGGCGCTTTCTTCTTTGTAGCGGCCTTCTTTTTGGCGGGCGCTTTCTTTTTTGTAGCGGCCTTCTTTTTGGCGGGCGCCTTCTTCTTTGTAGCGGCCTTCTTTTTGGCGGGCGCCTTTTTTGCGGCTGGTTTGGCCAGTGCGGCGAGAACCTTCATCTGAGCGGTACCCGGGGCCTCATCGGTGATCTCATCTACAGGATACATGGGTACGAAGGGGGCCGGCCTGGGGGCTGGCTTGGGGGCTGCCTGTGGCTGTGGCAGTGGCGGGTCTTGTTCTTGGAGTACCCTGAGGGCTGTCGCGGCGAAATGCATGGATTCGGCCATTTGTTCGGGCGTAATTTCTTCGTCGTCCGGCTTGCTGGCGATCTCATCTGCGAGGGACCAGGCTGGGCCGAGTTCTGGCTCAGGCTCAGGCTCTGGCTCTGGCTCTGGCTCAGGC
>DBIS01000251.1:16987-38070 GCA_002296975.1 Deltaproteobacteria bacterium UBA796
CTCTGGCTCTGGCTCAGGCTCAGGCTCTGGCGGTGTACTTTCAGTGACCACAACCGGCGTAGGTCGTGAAAAGTCAGGCCTGTCGTCCTGGTCATTATTTTCAAAGGGCTGAGGTCTCTTCCAGGTGCTCCGCTTGGAGGCCATGGCCAAGATCCCATCGGCCTCGGTACTAATTTTGGGCGCTTTGGCCCGAAAAGCCCGGCGAGCGAGGCCAAACAGCAAGAGCATCAATGAGCCGCCTACCAAGTTCACGGCTTTGATAATGGTGGCTTGCTCATCTGTGATGGGGTCGAGTGGTGCGGGTGTGTTGGTCTTGGAACGGATTTGTACCAAGGTGGAATCTTGCACCATCCAGTCCGCCAGATTGAGCATCAGTGGTACATTATTGGCGACAAAATCAGCCGAGCCGCTGACCACCAAACGGGCTGGGTCACTCGTGCGGCGATGGGTGGAGGGGTCATCTTCAGATGTGTCGATTCCTGGCCGATTGGGCTCAGGGATGCCCGTATCGGCAAACATGCTCTCCCAGGTGCCGACCATCGACACAAAAACCGGCCAACGGCCACCCGCCTCTTCTCCCTCGAATTCTTGGTTGAAAGCCCGCGGTGCGACGGTGGGAATGTCCACAATTCGGGTGGATGACACCGAGGTTCTGGCGAGCACGGTGAGTTCGACGGTTTCGGGGGCGGCGAGGTCCAAGGAGCTTGCGTAAGGGGCGAGCAATGAATGAATAGGACCGATTATCGGATGGCTGGTTTCGAGGTCGCTCACCCGTGGGATCAGCGCGAAGTTGACCGGCATCTGAATCACATATCGGCCTTGTCGGACCGGCATGCGCACCACACCATTTCGTTTGCGGTCGATGATGGTATCTCGGAGAACAGTCACCCCAGCATGGCTGAGCCATGGGCCCATTCCATGCACCACAGAGCGGGGCTTACCGGTCTTCATGTCACCGCGGACATTGGTCACAAATATTCCCAAAGCACCGCCACGCATCAAAAATTGGTCGAGGTGGTATATGGCCCGAGTGGACATCTTTCGTTGCGGGCCCACCACCCAAAGGGCATCGATGGTGTCGGGTACGCCAGTCGGTCCACCCAAAGTCACCGGTAGAAAGTCATAGCGCTCAGACAAGCCTTCTCGCAGCTCACCCAGAGGTCCGCGTGCATTGGCCATATTGGGTTCACCATGGCCAACGCTGTAGCCGATCACCCGACGCGCCTCGTCTGAAATCAAGGCTTTTATGGTTTTAGAAATATCATATTCAAGAGTTTTAAGCTGCGTAATTGCCGAAAGTGACCCCTGGCGATCGCCATAGATCAATGCCACGCCCATCATGACTTTACGAAGCTCGCTCAGGCCGTCTGTACGGTAGCGATAGTCGATGGGCTGGATACCAAACTGACGGGCAGCTGCCATCAACTCGGCTTTTCCTGTGGGGTCGACCACCTCGACCCGCATCTTGCCGCCGCTGTAGGCCGCCAGCTCGGACAACACATCGACCACAGTTTGTTCGTGATTGTTGTAAGGGGCTTGAAGCCCGCGGGTAAAGTAGACCTTCGCCACCAGTGGCTTGTCTAAATTGGCGACCAAGGCCCGAGATGCTGGGGCCAGAGAGTGCACATTATTGGTGGTCAGGTCGAGCCTGAAAAACCGGTGATGAGACCACAGGTTGGCCATGACGATGATCAGCACCACCAAGACCATCTGGAGTCGTGCGTTGAATAATAAGTGGGTCTTCGGGTCTCTCATCGCAGGCGCATCCGCTCAAGACCAAAGGCCGCAATGTGCAAAAATAGGCCGACAATGCTGCCGTAAAAGATGAGGTCTCGGCTATCGATCACCCCCCGAGACAAGTGGCCAAAGTGAGACTCAAAGGAGAGAAACTGGACCAAAGGCAAAATGGCTGGGGGTACAGAGTGCAGGGCAAAGCCGCTCGCGAAGGGGATGATGCACAAAGCCAGGGCCAATAAAAAGGCGATGATTTGGTTTTTTGTCCCCACAGAGCAGGCGGTCCCGATGGCGGTAAAGGCTGCACCCAAGCCAAAGAGCCCAATATAGCCACCCACAATCGGGCCGGGGTCGACTTTGGAGAGCAGGAGCAGTGTGATTGGGTATGTGGCGGTGAGGACGATGGCGGTGGCCACAAGGGTGAAGGCAGCTAAAAACTTTCCGAGTACAATGGCGGGCTCACCCACAGGTAAAGTAATCAACAGTTCGATACTGCCGGTGCGGTGTTCTTCGGCAAACAAGCGCATTGTGATGGCTGGGATGAGCAGCAACATGAACACGCTCGACCAAAAAAACACGGGCCGCATAGAGGCCACTCCCCCGCCGAGAAGGTCTTGAAAATACAGCGAAAACCCGCCGACAAGGCCAAGAAACACCGGGATTATAATATAGGCCAACGGTGAGTCAAAGGTGCTCGAAAGCTCTCTTTTGTAGATGGCGGCCATGTGGGTCAGCACAGCGAATTCCTTGCTAATCAAGTGTTGAGAAGCGTAGCGTCTAGGCTTTGTGCGCGCACCCTAATCGTTGTGCTTTCAGGCCTCGATTCGTTCCGGAACAATCGGGGTATCTTCTCGTCTGGCCCAGCCCATCGCTTGATCGAGGCTGGCCACATCGGCAGGCCGCGGGCTTAACGTGAGCTTTGCAGTCTCGACAAAACCCTGGAGTGTGCGAAACATATGGCTGGTGTCGATCCAGCAGGCGCGCATGCAGCCTTCACAACTCCCAGCCTCAAGCATGCGGGCGCGCTCATAGACGGCCGAGTGAAAGTAGGTCTCGAAGTCTGGGTCTAAAAAGTGTTTGTGCTGCTGTACGGTGCGGTGGCAAATCGTGAATTGACCATTGGGTGCGATCGAGAAATAGAGCCGGCCAGCGTCACAACCCTCGGCCGGGAACTGCCCGGTTTTTAGGTAGGTTTTGCTGGCCTTGAGGTAGGGTGTCGAGTTGAGAATGGGCCAACCCTCGGCCTTCATTTCGATCAGTTTGTCGTATGCGGCGTCTACTCGGCCGAGCATGGATGCGGATGAGTCTTCGGTGTGCAGGCCCATTTCGGGGCGGTAGCGGATAAAGCGGGCCTCCCAGTTGCGTTGACCTGCCTTTTCGTCTTCGAGCAACTCGATGGGTAAAAAGCTGATGGCGAAGCCCACATCTCGAGCAAAGCGCACCATGTCGGGGAGCTCCTCAAGGTTGAGGTTGCTGACCACGCAGTTGATGGTCGGCATGGCTCCAGGTGTGGCCGCCAGTCGTTTTCCGATGTGGACGATGGTGCCCACAGCCTCTTCCCATGCACCCTCATATTCGCAGATATAGTCAAATCGGGCTGGAAATAGCGAGTCGAGGGAGATGGAGAAGTTTTTGACCCCATAGTCAATCGCCTTGTCGATGCGGTCCCGGCTCACCCCAATGCCGTTGGTCAGCAAGCGGGTGTTGATGCCTTGGTCCAAAAAGTGCTTGGCGATCTCTTCGACATGTTGGTGGGCGAAGGGCTCGCCACCACCGATGCTGCACTGCACCACGCCCAGCCTGCGCATGCGGGCGGCGACCTCGGCGACTTGGTCTAAACTGAGTTCTTCTTTTTCGTTTCCGTAGCGCCAAATTCCGCACATCTTGCAGGTGAGGTTGCACCGGTGGGTGATGCCAAAGTGTGCGTAAACCGGGCCCCGCCGTGTCAGGGCGGCCATCGCGATTCGTTTATAATTTTGGGCAGATAAAGAGATGTTCATGATTGTGTTGCCAGTTTAACCCCGACAGGCCTCGGTTGCTGACCGGATGGCGTCTACCAGGTGACTGACATCGGATTCGCTTAAATTCGGGTGCACGGGGATGTGGAGCAAATGTCTGTTGGCTTCAGCTGCGTTCGGGCAAGGGCGGCGGTGGCGCTCGAATAAAGGATGGTCGCTGAGGTCATTCATATAGCCGGTGGTGGTGTCGACTCCGCGCGCGCGCAAGGCCTGCATTAATTGATCTCGGTCGGCGTGATGCACCACAAAGCTCATATAAATTGGCTCGCTTCCTTGTGGGTAGGCCGGGACACCCAGACCCTCAATATCGCCCAAAGCTCGGTCGAGAGCGCTGCCATTTTGGATGCGAGCACCGTTGAGTGCTTCGATGCGTTCGAGTTGCTTGAGGCCGACCATCGCCTGGATAGGCCGGGGGCGGGCCTGGTTTTGATAGCTGGTTGGCAAGGTGTCGTAGCACCGTTCAGTCTCACCAAAGCGTTCGTGGATGGGGTCTTTTCCCAGGGCGTTTCCGAGCACCACAGCAGGGTGGACCGTCCACCAGTACAGCCAAGGGTGGGTGGCCAAAAACATCGCACTCCCGGTGAGGGCCTCTTTGATGGACTTTGAGGCCGGAGAGAGGCCGCTGTTTTCGATGGTGGTGTGAAGGTGTTGAGCCACAGCATCGTCATCGGTCGTGACCATCGCCCCAGACAAGGTGGTGATGTTTTTGGTGAGGCCGAAGGTGTAGTAGGCGTGATCACCGATGCCGCCGACCCGTTGGCCTTTGTATTTGGCGCCTGTGGACTGGGCGCAGTCTTCGATGACGGCGATATTATGGGCCTTGGCGATGGCGTTGATGGCATCCATATCCGCTGGTGTACCGAATAAATGGGTGGGAATGACCGCCCGGGTTTTGGGTGTGATCGCCGCCTCGAAGGCCGCAGGGTCGAGCACGTGTGTGTGCAGTCCAACATCTGCAAAAACTGGTTTCGCACCGGATAATTCCGTCATTGCTGGGATGGCGAAATAGGTGAGCGCCGGGATGATGACCTCGTCTCCATCGCCGATGCCCAAAGATTCGAGCAGTAAAAAAAGACCATACCGAGCAGAGGGCACCATGACGGCGTGCTTGACCCCGATAAATTCAGCAAACCGGGCCTCGAATTCGCGGACGGCTTCGTCATCATCACCAAGCCCGAGCAGTTGTTTGGCGCAGATCAATGCCTCTGAGGGCGAAAAACTGGGCGAGAATCTGGGGATTTTTCCGAAAGCCATAGTGGGTCTCCTGATGTGGCATAGCCTGTGACGGGGTATGACTGCAGACTCAGAGGAAAGTCGTGGCAATCTTTAGCATTATTGAAGCCCCCCATCCGGTTTTAGCTCAATCAGCACGGGCGGTTGAAGCGGCGGAGTTTGGCCCCGAGATGGCGCGATTCGTCTCCGATATGGCCGAAACCATGTATGCAGCTCCTGGGGTTGGCCTCGCTGCCCCACAGGTGGGAGATGGTCGGCGAATATTGGTCGCTAATCTGGCGGGTGATGTCGATGTAGAGGGTGAAGAAGCGTTGATCTCGATGATCAACCCGGTCATCGTCGAGCGGAGTGACAAGATCATCGTATGGGACGAATCGTGTTTGAGCGTTCCCGAGTATGAGGTCGATGTACAGCGAAATTTTCGAATCGCAGTCGAGTGGAAAGATGTGGCGGGTGACGACCAGCGAGGCACTTTTGAAGCGTTCGCCGCTGTGGTGATTCAGCATGAGATCGATCACCTCAATGGGCTCACATTATTAGAGCATTCCAGTCGCTTTAAGCGCAGCCGTTACCTTAAACGCCGCAAAAAACTGCGGGCGAGTCAGGCATAGGTATGCGGGTAATTTTTATGGGCACCCCGGATTTCGCCGTGGCCGTGCTCGATGCCTTGGTCGAGGCAGGACATGAAGTTATTTGTGTGGTGGCACAGCCTGATCGGCCCAAAGGTCGCGGCCATAAAATGGTGAGCCCACCCACGATTCAGCGGGCGCGGGAGTTGGGTTTGGAGACCCGCCAACCCAAGGCTGTTCGGCGCGGGCCTTTTGTTGAGTGGATGACCACGGCAGGGGCCGATGTGGCGGTGGTGGTGGCCTATGGGCGGATTTTGATTCCAGCCTTGTTGAAGGCACCTAAATACGGGTGCATCAATGTTCATGCGAGCGTGTTGCCCAAGTATCGGGGTGCGGCTCCCATCAACTGGGCGGTGGTTCGTGGTGAAGCTCAGACGGGGGTGTCGACCATGCAGATGGATGCGGGGTTGGATACCGGCGATGTGCTCGAAGAAATGCGCACCCCGATTGGGGCCGACGAGACGGCCGGCGAACTGTATCAGCGTTTATCGGTGATGGGTGCCACCTTGGCCGTTCAGACCTTGGCGAATTTGGCGACGCTTAGGCCCAAGCCTCAAAATCACGATGAACATAGCTTGGCGCCTTTGATCGACCGGTCCGACGCCGAGATTGACTGGACCCAGTCTGCTAAAGACATTCACAATTTGATTCGGGGTTTCAGTCCATGGCCAACGGCTTGGACCACCTTGAAGGGTGCGCGTCTCAAGGTGCATCGGAGTCAGATTGTGGAGGCTACCGGCACCCCAGGGACGATCGTTGTCGTTGGGAAGACCGTCGTTGTGGCCACAGGCAGTGGGGGCATCGCGCTCACCCAGGTTCAGTTGGCCGGAAAGCGGGCCCAGGCGGCCCAAGACCTCGTGAATAGTGGACGATTTGTTCTCGGAATGACCCTCACCAAGGAGGCCTAAATGGCCATCATCGCACCTTCGATATTGTCGGCTGATTTTTCACGTTTGGGCGAAGAGATACAGAGCATCTCCGCTGCGGAGTGGATTCATGTGGATGTGATGGATGGTCGCTTTGTGCCCAACATCACGATTGGGCCTTTGGTGGTGAAGGCCATTCGTCCCCACACCGACAAGTTTATCGACTGTCATTTGATGATCGTAGAGCCCGATAAATACATTGGGGACTTTGCGGCTGCCGGGGCTGATTTGATCACCGTTCATGCCGAGGCGAGCGCTCACCTCGATCGGTCGATTCAGGCGATTAAAGCGATGGGCGTCAAGGCTGGCGTTGCCCTGAATCCACACACTTCGGAGACGGTGCTCGACTATGTGCTCGAGGAGCTGGACCTGGTTTTGGTGATGAGTGTGAACCCAGGCTTTGGGGGTCAGTCGCTGATCGAGCGGGTGTTCCCAAAAATTGAGCGTCTGCGCGCCCGGATCGACGCGTTGGGTTTGGACACGCTCATCGAAGTGGATGGTGGGGTTAAGATTAATAATGCGAAGCGGTTCACCGACGCGGGTGCCCACGTGTTGGTGAGCGGTTCAGGGGTGTTCAATGCTCCGGATCGGACAGCGGCGATCCAGGCTTTGGCCAGCATGAGCTCCTGATCGGTTATACCCACAGTGGGTAACAGCCAGCCCCCCAAAGCCTTCGGGTCGCGGGGGGCTTTTCTTTGTGCCAAGATAGGCCATGCTTTTTACTCGGCTTTTGGTCCCCGTTGACTTCTCTGAACCCTCTACCGAGGCGCTCAGGCTCGCGGTCAGCATCGCCATGCGAGAGGGCGCGCGCATTACCTTGCTGCATGTTGATAACGATGTACATGTATTTAATGAGGCCGGGGCTGTGGGCGCATTGCATCGGCTGGCCGGTGGCGTGGTGCCAAGCTCCTTACATATCGAAATGCTCGCCGATCAAGGAGACCCAGCTTTGCGGATCAATCATCACGCAGCAGCAGGTGGGCACGATTTGGTGGTGATGGGTACCCATGGAAAGAAGGGCCTGGAGCGGATCGTGATGGGAAGTGTGGCGGAGCAGGTGATACGCACAGCGCCAATACCCGTGCTCGTCACCCATGACCGCTCAGGGGAAACACCCGAATCCATCTGAGCGTTGCGGTAGTATTGGGCGCAGGAGGATGAGTGGTGAAGCCGACTTTTTTGATCCTAAACTTGCTGCTCGGCTGCGGTGGCGAGACGGACCCTAAAAAGGCCGAGTCGGGTCTAAAGCGCACCCTCCCCCCGCTGAGCCTGCCAAGCCCCGCCCTACGCCGCCTTAATCGGGCCCAATACGACTCGGCGATCACATCGCTTTTGGGTGAAGGCTTAATCTTGCCAAGCAAGCTCGAGCCCGATGTGTCCGCTGATGGTCTTCAGGCAATCGGTGCCGCTTTGACCACAATCTCCCCACGGGGCGTCGAGCAATATGAGGACGCTGCCTTCGATTTGGTGAACCAGGCCCTCAACGAAAACCGCTCAGAGCTCATCGACTGCGAGCCTGAACGTTCAGTAGACGAAGCGTGTGCATCCGCATCACTATCGGCTTTCGCGGCTCGTGCATGGCGGCGTCCGGTGACCGACGATGAACGCTCAAACTTGGTCGCGATTTCGACTCAAGCCGCCACGGTGCTCGACGATTTCGATGCAGGGCTCGGCTATGGCTTCGCTGCCATCTTGCAGTCGCCACACTTTTTGTTCCGGGTAGAGTTGGGCGAGGATGGCACCGATGGTGGTGTACGCCACTTTACAAACCACGAAATGGCCTCGCGCCTAAGCTTTTTACTGTGGAACACCATCCCCGACCGGGCCTTGCTTGCAGCCGCTGATGCCGGAGATCTCACCACAGACACAGGTTTGAAAGCCCAAAGCGATCGCATGATGGACGACCCTCGCTTTGAGCATGGTGTACGCGCATTTTTTAGCGATATGTGGATGCTGTATGCCCTCGATGACCTCACCAAAGATCCGACCTTATTCACCCACATGAGCCCAACTGTCGGCGCTTCGGCCCGAGAGGAGACCTTGTTGGGCGTGGTCCAAAACGTGGTGCATGACGATGGGGATTACCGAGAGATTTTCACGACCACCCGCACCTTTTTAGACCGAAAACTGGCCAGTATTTATGCGGTACGCGCCCCGAGCAGAGAGGGTTTCGCTGAAACAATGCTCTCACCCGATGGTGGGCGGAGAGGCTTTTTGGGTCAAGTCAGCTTTTTGGCGCTTCAAAGCCACGCCGTGAGCTCCTCTGCCACCTTGCGCGGCAAGTTTGTGCGTGAAGTGGTGCTATGTGACTACATTCCCCCGCCCCCAGCTGGCCTCAACACCGCCATTCCTGAGGTCGACGCCGACGCCGTCACTTTAAGAGAGCGGGTCGCTGTGCACCTCGAGGATGAATATTGTGCTTCGTGCCATCTCCAGATGGACCCCATTGGCCTGGGCTTTGAGCAGTTCGACGGGTTGGGTCACTTTAGACGCCTCGACCACGGCGCTGAGATCGACCCCAGCGGCGAGTTGGATGGGGAGGGCTTTAATGATGCTTGGGGTTTATCCGCCCACGTCGCCGCCCACCCAGACCTCTCGCCTTGTCTCACCCAAACCTTGGTTGCATACGCTTCGGGACATTCAGTGACCCGCGGTGAAGATGCCATGGTCGAATATCTGACCACCGGTTTCGAGTATATGGATCACTCCACTCGCTTTTTATTCTCTGACCTCGTCATGAGTCCAGCCTTTCGCCTTGCGGGGGCCCTAGAATGAAGCCTTTAAATCGACGGGAAGTATTGCGTGGGATGCTCGGAGGCGCGGCTGTTTCGGTGGGTCTCCCGCCCCTCGAGGCCATGTTCAATTGTTCGGGCACCGCATACGCCGCAGGGGGTGGACTCCCCACACGCTTTGGACTGTTTTTTTGGGGAAATGGAAACCTCCCTGAGCGGTGGACCCCAAGCGGAACCGGTGCAGACTGGACCCTGAGTGATCAGCTCGCACCCTTGGCTGCGGTCAAAGACAAAATCACCGTGGTGAGCGGCATGAGTTTACACACCGATAATGTCTACCCGCACTCGTCGGGTGCTGCGGGCGTTCTCACTGGCTCAAACCTGCTCTCCTACCAAGATGGCCGCGAAGATGGAACCTTTTCTCGGCCGAGCATCGACCAGCTTATCGCCGCTGAAATCGGCGGAGACACCATTTACCGATCCCTAGAGACCGGTGCCATGCCGGGCACGGTCGGGCACTCTTTCAATGGGCCGAACAATAAAAACCCACCCGAGTTGTCGCCGCTTGCATTTTATGAGCGCATCTTCGGGGCGAGCTTCCGGGTCCCTGGTGAAGACGGTTTGGTCGACCCCCGCCTGGCCTTGCGGCGCAGCGTTTTAGATGCCGTCATGGGCGATATTTCGAACTTATCCGCCCGTGTGGGTACAGCGGATCGTTTGCGTTTGGACCAACATTTCACCGGTGTTCGTGAGTTGGAACTTCGCTTGGCCCGGCTGCAAGAAGACCCGCCCAACTTAGACGCGTGTTTTCAGCCCACCTCCCCAGCGGATGGCTTTCCAGATGTGGAGGGCCGTCCACAGATATCTGAAATCCATCGGGCGATGAGTGACTTGGCCGTGATGGCCCTCGCCTGTGATCAAACGCGGGTGTTTAGCCATTGGTTTTCAGACCCCCTCACCAACCAGCTTTACCCCCAAGCCACCATGGGCCACCACAGCCTCACCCACGACGAGCCCGGTGAGCAGCCTGAGGTCAATATGGTGACCACGTTTATCATGGGTGAGCTCGCATATATGATCGAGAAATTTTCAGAGATAGAGGAGGGCGACGAGACCCTGTTGGACCATATGGTGTTGCTGGCGACCTCGGAATGTTCTCGGGGACAAACCCACGCCTTCGATGAGATGCCGCTTGTTTTGGCTGGTGGGGCCAATGGACGCCTTGCCACGGGGCTTCACCACCGCTCATTTACCGGCGAAAATGTAAGCCATCTGATGTTGACATTGCTTCGTGCCGTGGGCATCAACGCTGCCAGCTATGGGGTTGATGCCGGGGAGGTGTTTGATGGGTTGTCCGCGATTGAGCTTTGAGTCTTTGTGCTTAATAACTGCGCTTATCGGTTGTGGGGGTCATGGCGCCGATGTGGGGGTCTCCACGGAAAAACTCCAGGCTTGCGACCAGCCAGAGCAGACCCAAGTGGCTGTTATCACCGAGATGTGGTTCGCTCGAATCAGCGACGAGGGCATCAGCGTCGGTGCAGACTTGGACCAAAGTGGGCGCGCGTGCGGGGTAGACGATTTGGTCACACCCGAGGGCCAAACAGGCATCGACAACTCCTTTGGCAGCCTCATACCGATTTTAGAGCTCACCGAGGGTGCGGCCATTGAGGTGTATATCCAAAACCTGATCAACAATGGCGAGGTGTTGATCATGGTCGAGATGGAGGATGTGGACGACCCATTCAACGATGAATGCGTCAACTGCACCCTGCTCCGAGGCCTGGGCACGCCAACGGTGGGGACGGACAAAATCATCGAATCTGGCCAAACCTTCGACCGGGATCTTGCGCTCCCCTCTAGCCGAATTGATGGTGTTGAGATTGTCGGTGGCACCATGGTTGCAAGCCCGCTGGCCTTCAACCTGCCCTTCAATATTTTTGATATCGCCTTAGAATTCAACCTTCACGATGCCACCTTGCGTTTCGATCAGGGCCAAGAGGGACACCACTCGGGCTTCATCGCAGGCGGCTTGTACATCAGCGAGATCATCGACTTTGTCGAGGGCCGTTCAGATATCGATATCGGTGACTTGGTGGTGGATTTGGTGGAGACGAAGGCTGATCTTTGGCCAGACGAAACTGGGCGTTGTACCGGTATTTCTGTTGTGTTTGAGTTCAGAGCAAAACCCGCATTCTTTTATGCCGAATGAGCCTTGTTTTTATTTCCATATGGTTGGCTTGTACCGGTGCAAAGCTGGCCGCTGATCCAGACGCAGACACGGGAGCCGAGGCTTTGGTCGACCCATTGAGCTGGTCGGTCCGCGCCCCGGGCCCCTATGGTGTGGGCTACCGCAGCTTTGAGGCGCGCTATTCGCCAGGCCCAGCGTTTGAAGAGCGATTTATTCGGGTCAACCTGTGGTATCCGACCGACGATACCGATGGCCCTGAGGGTGAATATACGGTTGGGATCGATGCCTTAGTGATCGAGGAGGCCAGCTTTGCGGCCCCAGTGCATGGCGGTGGGTATCCCGTTCATGTTCACTCCCATGGCCATATGGGCTACGGCGCGACCTCAGCGTTTTTGGCCCGATATTTCGCCAGCCACGGCATCGTGACCGTGGCACCTGATCACACTGACAACACCATTATCGACAACCAAGATCCGCTTGGGGCCGCCCACTATTTTCATCGGCCCCTCGACATTAAGGCTGCATTGAATGCCCTCGATGCGCAGGAAGCACCCTTTGATACAGCAGCGGTGATGCTCTCTGGGCACAGCTTTGGCGCTTACACCACTTGGGGCAGTGCCGGTGCCGAATATCAAAATGCCGGTCCCGCTTGTTCGGATTGGTGTACGCCACAAGAAGAGGAGATGTTTGGCCCGGGCCTTAAAGATGAGCGGGTGGTCTCTACGATGCCCATGGCCGGAACCCTCAGGCGCCAGTGGTTTGGGGACTCAGGAGAGATGAGCGTCGGCGGGCCGGTCTTGTTTTTTAGCGGAACTAACGACGATGTGGGGCAGCTGAATCAGTTTGAGCAGCTGGGCAATATCGACTTTACTTGGATGGAGCTTGAAGGTGGGTGCCATCAAAGCTTCGCGCTTGGCGCATGCAGCAGCCTCGATCCACAACTTGGTTTTGAGTTGATCCAAACCACAGCGTTGGCCTTCTTTCGGCAAACGGTACTGGGCGATTTTGCCGATGAAACCGTGGGTATTGCCACAGGCGAGACCCGTTTGAGCGATATCGTCATCACCCGCCGCCGTCAGGGGGGTTAGTTCAGGAGCATGTGTGGATTTGTTGGACTGATCGGCTCTGATTCTGTGGCTCACGGCCTTGTGCTGGGCTTGCAGTCCATTCAACATCGTGGTCAAGATGCTGCGGGTGCGGCCACCTTTGATGGGCGACGATGGCATCTGACCAAGGATTTGGGCATGGTGTCGAGCGTGTTGACCGCCGATAGAATCTCCTCGATGACCGGCAATGTCGGCATTGCTCACGTGCGCTATCCAACCGCTGGCACCACCTCATCTCAACAAGATGCACAGCCATTTCAAACCCGCCATCCGGGAATTTTACTGGCGCACAATGGAAACCTCACCAACATTCCAGAAATCGTTGCAGACCTCCGAACCCAAGGTTGTCATGTTTTAAGCGGCTGTGATGCTGAGCCTTTGTTGTTGGTTTTCGCCGAGGAATTGCAGTCGATTCGACCCGCAGGCCATACTGGTGCGGATGTTGTGAAAGCCGTTGCTGCGGTGTATCGCCGGGTGCGGGGCGCATACTCAGTGGTGGCGGTGCTCGAGGTGGACGGTGAGCCCACTTTGGTTGCATTTCGAGACCCCCACGGGATTCGGCCCGGCTGCTTCGGGCGTCGGGCCGACGGTGCGTGGATGGTGGCCAGTGAGTCGGTGGCCCTCGATGTGCTCGATTTCGAAAAAGAGGGTGACCTACCCCCAGGTGAACTGATGCTCTTTCGGGCAAACCGAGAGCCGATCCGCACATTGATAGCGCCCAAAGTGCCAAGACCCTGTGTGTTTGAGCGCATTTATTTTGCGCGACCAGATTCTCGAATGGAAGAGGGTCGGGTCAACCGCTCCCGATGGAGAATGGGTCGTACTTTGGGCATCGAGTGGACCGCCAAAGGTTTTGAGGCCGATGTGATCGTGGCGGTGCCCGATACATCTCGGCCAGCAGCGATGGCCATGGGTGAAGAGTTGGGTATCCCCCACCGAGAAGGGTTTATCAAAAACCGTTACTCAGGACGCACCTTTATCATGCCAGATCAAGCCTCTCGAAAGGCTGCGCTCCGGCTCAAGCTCAACCCAATTCGGGAGATGTTTGAGGGCAAGCGGGTTTTGCTGGTCGATGACTCGATCGTGCGGGGCACCACCATGGCGCGTATTGTCGAGATGTTGCGCGGCATGAATCCCATTGCGGTTCATGTGGCGATCTTTTCGCCTCCAGTTCGCAATCCATGTTTTTACGGCATCGATATGCCCTCTCAAAAGGAGCTTGTCGCGGCGGAGTTTTCTGCCGAAGATGTGGAGGTCGCCTTGGCCGAGCGAATCGGTGCAGATTCGCTGACCTTTTTGTCTATTGCTGGCCTGAAATCAGTGATGGGTGAGCAAATATGCGCAGCCTGCTTTGATGGCGACTATGCGGTTCCCATCACAGAGGATGAACGCAAATTTATTCGTGGAGAGCGTCGCTAAAAGTCGAATTTGAGCGTGATGGCCAGAGCGGTTGAGCCAGTCTTAAAGTCATGGCTAACAATCAGCGGAATGCCATGAATCTGGGCGCCGATCAGGGGTGAGATGCTCGATTCCCCGAATTTGTCGCCGGAATACTTGGCCCCAGCAATCATCGCCACGTTTTTGTTGAAGAAATACGCACCCTCACCGGTGGTGGACCAGTCGGTGTTCTTGGCCGAATGGTTCAAGGTTTGGGTCAGCCGTGTCTTAATGACACCGATCTCTTTTTCGACCATCAAGCTGCCAAAATGGCTGCCACCATCTTCGCTCTTAAAGCGGTATTTGCCCATATAGGTCTCAAATTCATCGGCATTTCTAAAGCCAAAATATGCACCCACCTCGTGGTCTTCGTTGGTGCCCCACCGTCGTTTTGCATCAAATCCAGCTTCGTACCCCTCGCCAAATTTGTAATCAACCCCGCCTGATGCTTGGTAGTCACTGTCGGAGTTGCCGCTCAATTTGAGCATCGCGTCCAGGTCTTTGGTGTCGTAATTGAGTCCCAAGGCCACCTTTTGGGTGTCTTTGAGCCCATATGGATCGTTTTCCCCCATGTACTTTGCACCGGCGGATAGGCTGATTGTGCCCATCAATCCTGCTGAGAGTGACTCGCTGAGAGAGAGCGCAGTTTCATGGCTACCGTCTGTGCTCATCGATGATTCAAGCTTGGATTTTGAATCGCCATCGACGTGTTCGAGTACATTTCGAAGGGTGATTGTCCCGCTGCTCGGGTCGTAATCAACCCCGGTTAGCTTGGTATCTTTTCCATCTTTGGTTTGCAGGTCGACGTTGAATTTTTCGGTGTCATCCTTGCGGGTGTAGCCGCCGCTTAAGGTGTTTTGGTCGAAGGTCGTCAAGCCTTTTACGGCAAATAAGCTGAGGTCTTCGCCGACCATTTTTCCGTCGACCGAGAGTTTGCGCTCAGCCTCGCCATAGCTGGCAGAGAATTCAGTCTCAGTGTTCTCACCATTCTGCTTGACCTTGATCGCGGCGACCAGGGGGGCTGTAGCGTGGGAGAGTTGGGCGGAGATTTCTTCGAGGGCGATATTTTGGAAGGTGCCAAGCTCGACCCCCAGTTTTACACTGAGGTCTTCACCGATACCAAAGACTGAGGTGAGCTCGGGGATGGAAGCGTCGGCGAGGTAGGCTCCGGCCGCAGCCAATAAGGCGGCAGTGACCAGCAGTTCGGGGTTGGCGTCGACCCAGTCTGCGAGCCCGCCGGCCAAATCTGCCCCATCCTCTTTGAGCCAATCACCAGCGGCTGTCCCGAACTCTTTTTTGAATGCGGCGGAGAACTTTTTGATGTCTTTTTTGTTATGGGCGGGGTCCAGATTTTCGAGCGCGCCCATCGCCGAGCCAAACGCGCCCAAAAGCGCTTTGTTGGCCGTGGAACTCATGCGTTCGAGGGTGAGTATGGGCGCGACGGCCTCATACAGTTCTGTGCCGAGCCACTGGCCGAGGCTTGCCTGATAGCTCTCAAGTCCGGCCGCGGTGCCTTCGGGGCTTCGGGCGTCTTGTGCAGCCACAGCGTTGGAGCCCTCGGCGGACGTTGTCTTGGTTGTGGGTGCGCTCACGGTTTGCGAGGCGGACTTCGGGTTGGATAGTTGTTGGTTAGCTTTAGACATCTGAGCACAGAGTGTAGGGACCGATCGCCCTGTCGGCACGGATAATCTGCGATCCGGTTAGTCTTTGGTCTGTGGAGGACAAGATGAAGCTTGTATCGATGGGTTTGAGTGCGCTGGTGTTCGCTTGCAACAGTTCAAAAGGCGATGTAGACGATTCACGGTGTGGCCATGAGATGATCATCTGCACAATCGCTGGGACCGGTGTGGGTGGTTTTCAGGGGGTGGACACCCTGGCCACGGAGACACAACTCAATGGACCAAACGCCTTGGCCATCGATAGCAGTGGCCGGATTATCATCTCTGATGCTGCAAATTATCTGATCCGTCGCTTTGAAGACGACCAGTTGATCTCGATTGTTGGCCAACAGCGCAAAGGCTTCTCGGTCGCAGGGGATACGAATGATACCGCACTAAACTTTGTTTCGGGCATCGATGTGGGCCCAGACGGGCTGATGTATATGGTCGAGGGCCAAGGTCATCATGTGACGGTTGTCGACATCGAGGCCAATGAAATCGAGGTGCTTTTGGCTGGACATGAGTCGCCGTATTGGAACGCCGGCGATGAGGCGCCGATGTGGCCCGAGCTGGAGACGCCCAAGTTCGAGGCGGGTTTGGGGCAGCTGTCAGGGGTGGCTGTTGGTGATGACGGCACGGTTTATATCGCAGACGCCAAGGCCAACTTGATCTTTTCGATCTCAACAGATTTCTCGGTCAACACAGTCGCCGGCATGGATGACAACGGGTTTGCTTTGGTCCCAAACCTGGATGATCTGGCCAGTGACAATCACCGTTTGGCTGGCCCCCAAGGCTTGGTTTTTCATGATGGCGCGCTTTATGTGGCCGACACTGATCGCCACCGCATCGTCGTGGTGGACCTCGAGGAGGGAACGCTCACCAATGTGATTGGTGTCACCGACCGACCTGGATATGGCGACGGCGGGCCTTTTGCTGAGGCTCAACTCGATAGCCCCCATCACTTCAACTTTGGTGATGAGGGCCGAATGATCGTGTCAGACTCCGGCAACGCTGCCTTGCGTGTGGAGCTGTTGAATGGGACCATCGATACCGTCGCTGGGCGGGGTGCGGGCGGCTATGACGGCGAGCCTCAAGATGCCGAGATGGTCAGCCTAGGTCGTCCCATGGGCATTCTGTATGATTCAGCCGGCGATTTGGTTTTTGCCGATCGTGATCACGCGGTGATTCGACGGATTCATCAGCCCAATTGGTAGCCTTGACTCGTTTTTCGGCCATATGTCTCTTCGCTTGTACGGCGAAGCCAACCGCGTCCAAAGATGATTCAGCGTTGACCGACTCTGGCGGAATTGTTGAGGCTGCTGAGTGTTTGGAGCCACAACTGCTTGCCACACACACGTGGACCTCATCGGATTTTGTAGACACGATGGCCCCTCCCCCGCCAGCGTTTCTCGGGACTTGTGGGTGGGGCATGGCCGCCATCGATCTCAACCAAGACAATGATGTGGACTTGGTGGTGGTTGGGGTCAACGGTGGGACCTGGGCTTTGGTGAATCACGGCGGCGTGTTGGCCCCATCTGAGGACATTCTTTTTGATGGGGGCCCGTTGGTTTCGGGCAATGGCTTGGCTGTGGGCGATGTCAACCAAGATGGCCGACCCGACCTTGTTTTGCTCCGCAGCAAAGGCGATGCCGATCGGTTGTACCTCAATATGGGTGGTGGCCGGTTTGAGTCCACGCCCATTGTTGAGTCCAGCGAAGAAAGTCAGCATGGGAGTCTTTTTGATGCCGACGGTGATGGCGATTTGGACCTTTTCGTCTCTCGCCACATCGATATTGACGAACCTGGTATTGATTTCATTGAGGAGTTGGAAATTCGTGGCAATGAAAATGGTTTTTATCTGAACAATGACGGGGTGTTTATGGCTGCGGCTGTACCCGGAGTCGCAGACGCCGCCACCTTCCAAAGCGTTCCCATGGATGTCGACAATGACGGGGACCTCGACCTGTATTTGGTGAATGACTTTGGCATGTTCATCGCGCCCAATGAGCTGTTGATCAACGATGGTGCGGGTGGCTTTTCTTTGGCTGAGGATTGTGGTTGTGCTGTAGAGATGTTCGGTATGGGGGCTGCAGCCAGCGATTTTGACAACGATGGCCTGATCGATCTTCACTTGAGCAACTTTGGTAGCCCCAAGCTCTTGTCATCGGTAGGTCCGGCGCGGTTTGTGGACACGACAGCAGCTTCTGGGGCCTTGATTGAGCCTTCAGCAGACCATGTCAGCAGCTGGGGTACCATTTTTGTAGACATCAACCAAGATGGATGGGATGAAATCGCGACGGTATTTGGGCCGGTGGTGGTTGGCATCGACAAAGACTGGACCGACAATATCGATCACCCGGCGGTCAATGATCTCAACGACTCCCCGATTCAACGCAATATGCTCTTGTACAATGAAAAGGGTCAATTTGAGGACCGATCGGCTTCCGTGGGTTTTGAGTATGCGGGCATCAGTCGTGCTGTGGTGAGTGCAGACTTTAATAACGATGGCATGCCCGATCTAGCGGTGACAGGGCTTGGGTCTGATCGGTCACAGGTTGTGGTTGTGGTTGAGGCTTTTGGTGGATGTGGCCCCGGAATCACTGTCGCTTTTCCTGCGGTGGGCGGTCGTGATATCGGCGCGACCGTCGCGTGGTCGGTCGAGGGGGTGGTTCGTCGTCGGTGGTATTTACCAGGCGGAACCTTCTCTTCCTCAGGGCCCACCATGCACTTGGGCTTGGGCGTTCATGATGCAGCAGATTGGGTACGTGTGACCCGCCTTGGGGGCGAAATCATCGAGCATACGGACGTTAAAGCCGGCACTGAGATCGTGGTCCGCTGAGCCAGGGTGCTTTAGCGTTGCCCGTAGATAAGCAGTGAACCTGTCTCTCGGTAGGCTTTATACATGGCATAACTTGGCCAGTATGGCCCGGTCTTAAAGCTGGCTTCGTCGGCCATCGGGCGGGGGTCTTTCACTGAAATAGCATTGAGTTTGGACCAGCCAGCGGCTTTGGCCATGGCGAGGATGTCTGCGGTGGATAACAGGTGAACGTCGACATCCAGAGCGTTTATCCATGTGTGGGTCGCCGGACTTTCGAGGTACAGATCGACCATGATGCTCAAATGACCACCAATCCGGCAGATTCGCGCCCACTCTTGGAGTGCAACGGCGGGGTCGGGGTAGTAATACAGGCTCTCCACGTTCAAGATGTGGCTCATTTGCCCATCTGAAAATGGTGTGCGCTCGGCGGCGGCGACCTGGAAATCATAGCGCTCATCGCCGGATGTGGCGGCCTTGGCGGCAGCGATCATTTTGGGCGATATATCGATCCCGTAGCCTTTTGCCGCACCACGTTCGACCAGGCTGCGGACAGCCCATCCGTTGCCACAGCCCACATCGAGGACCTGGCTGTCGGCGTTGAGTACCCATTGTGAGGTGACCGCCTCGGTTGCGCTGCGATGCCCTTCTGCCATCGACGCGTCACGCCCAGACTCAGCCCACAGGTCGAATTCTAAGGCGGCGGCTTTTTCGCTCGGCGTCACGAGGCCAAAGACAGGCTGGACGCAAAACGTTGCACGGATTGCTCCCATTCTTCGAGTGCTGTAGAAACCGTACGTCGAGTAAGCCGCATGCGACGTTTCAATTCGCGGATCTGGCAGCTAGACCGTTTCTCTTTGACCGCGGCTTGCCACTCACCCCGGACCAACCGAAGGGTTGTCAAGGCTTCGTCTATGCGGGAGGCGGTGGTTTCTAGGGGCTCTGCCGCGTCGGGTGTAACCGCAGATTGGGCGAGCATTTCGGGCATGCGCATGCGATTGGCTTCAAATCGCCGTCGAAGGACCATATCGTCTGGGATGCGACACAAGTTGCTGGCCAATCCCACCTTTTCGAGGAGGTAAATAAGCCACTTGCCCGGGTCCCAGTGATACCAAGCCCTGCCATTTCGGTAGTCGGCCTCGAAGGCGTGGTGGTAATTATGAAAGCCCTCGCCATGGGTGAACAAAGCCAAAAAGGCGCTGTCTCGGGCGGTATTTTCGCTTGAGTAGGGTTGGTCACCGAAAAAGTGGGCCCAACTGTTGATCAAAAAAGTGGTGTGGTGACCGACGACCACCCGCACCAGACCTGCCCACAACAACATTGAAGCGATGTCGCCAAAGTACAGGCCGATCGCGATGGGAATGGCCAGGTTGAAGGCGATGGAGAGCGGCCAATAGTATTTGTGTTGCCAGGCCAAGATGGGGTCATCAAATAAGTCTTGGACGTTGGTGAAGTCGCCGGTGTACTCGCTGCGCTGGCAATTCCAGAGGATATGGGTGTACCAAAAACCTCGGTTGGCGTTGTATGGGTCTTTGTCGGTGTCGACAAAGCGATGGTGCCGCCGGTGGTGTGCGCTCCAGGCGATGGCTGAGTTTTGCCACGATGCCGCCCCGATAAGGGCGAAGAAAATCTTGACCGGTGCTGATGCTTTGTAGGTGCGGTGGCTAAATAAGCGGTGATAGCCGGCGGTGATGACCACACCGGAGAGCATAAACAAGACGAAAGCCGCGGCGATGGGCGCCCATGAGAAAGGAACGCGCACAAACCACCAGATCAGGCCAAGGACCGCCAGGGCGGGCGTTGAAAACAAAAAAATCGCGTTGAGCCACAGTACGTCCACTTTTAGTGGATCGATTTTTGGTGTTTGAGGCGATGGTTTCAAGGGCTGCCTCCGGGTTGTGGCCAAGCTAAACCGCTTGATTCAGCTTTGGTACTTTGTTTTGGAGAAATACTGCGGGATTACAGGTCGAGGCTAGATGGCCCCGCCCACATTACCCGGCCGCTGAGTGCAAAACGTCGGTGGACGTCAAAGAGCCAAGCTTGAAGTCTCGCCCCTTCGCAGTTTGGCCCCGACCACAAGCCATTGTCAACGGTGCAGTCCTCTGTGAAGTCATACACGCCGATGTCTGGAAGATGGAAACTCCAGGTGTGGGTGCCCTCGCCCCTGGCTGAAGCGAGCGCTCTGTGTAGCAAAAGGTCGAGGGAGAGGATGTCTTCTTCGGAGAGAGAAGACCCATCGCCTCGCCCCAATGGATGGCATTCGGTCACAAATAAATTGGGGCAAGCGCCCAGGTTGAAGGCCGAGATGTTGTTTCCTGGAACGATCCACAGTTTACCAGTTGGCTGTCGATGGGCGGCGGTCGCTGCGGTGTTGGTGGCCCAAACCCTTGTGTGGTCATCGAGGGCGAGGGGCCAGGACTCTTTGGCCCTAAGGTCTTCGCTGTGTGGGAGGTCCGCCCGAATCGATGCGCCAAAAAAGTTGAGGCGGTCTGGGGCACCGATTTCGGCCAAGGTGTTCACCCAGTCGATATTCAACTCGGTGTGAGGGGCCAATCCGCTGACCCAGCCTGGGACCAGAGAAAAGGCCTCTAGGTCCTTGGCCAAGGC
>DBIS01000136.1:0-481 GCA_002296975.1 Deltaproteobacteria bacterium UBA796
TACCCAGAGCCAACCAATGGACCCTATGCGTTATCCAAGCGTTTGATGATGGATATGGGTGGTGCTTATTATCGGCAATATGGTTTTCGCTCAGCCTTTGGTTTGCTTGGAAACCTCTATGGGCCTGGTGATTGTGTCGATATCGACCGGGCCCATGTGGTGGCGGCGCTGATCATGCGTTGCTTGGCCGCCCCGAAGGAGCTTGTGGTTTGGGGAACCGGTCGGGCGACCCGAGAGCATTTGTATGTGAGTGATGCAGTGGATGGCTTGCTGGCTTTGGCAGCGTTTGGCCAGCCTCAGCCCATCAATATCGGCACCGGTCAGGAGGTGACCGTGGCGGCATTGGCAGAGGCTGTTGTGAAGGCGACAGGCTTTTCAGGCACCATTCGGTTTGATTCGAGTAAACCCGATGGCCAACCCAGAAAGGTGATGGACTGCACGTTGGCCTTCGACCGGCTTGGCTGGAGAGCACAAACGGACC
>DBIS01000136.1:818-1034 GCA_002296975.1 Deltaproteobacteria bacterium UBA796
GGCTAAAGGTTTGTCCAACACAGTGGCCTGGTACCGACGGGCTCTGCTGTGTTGAGGGTCTTGTGGATAATGGGCAGCCTTGTCGGTTGTTTGGAGCGGGTCACCGGAGAGGCGGTGCCCTTGGATCCACGCTTTACAGCTCAAGCCTCCCCCACTGAAGGTGGGAGTGACACAGGAGGTCCTAGCCATAGCGATATCGCCCATGAAACCGTAGAG
>DBIS01000136.1:1315-28315 GCA_002296975.1 Deltaproteobacteria bacterium UBA796
ATCGAAGGCGGCCGGGGTTCGATCGCCCATGAAACCGTAGAGCACGAGGAGGTGGAACAGCCACAGCCCTTTGAAGGTTTTGATGGAGAGCGGGTGTTGCTAAGCGGCACGATTTTATCTTATTTATCGGCGTCAGTAGACCTGGATATCGCTCGGGTCGACGAGAATGTAGAAGGAGGGCTTGTCAGTGAAGGGAAGCTGCTCTTTTCTGATGCAGGAGAATTCGAGATCGAGGTGCCGATAAATATTGGCGCGCTTCGCTTGTCGGCCTTTCAAGATCTAGAGGCCGATGGTCCAACGGAAGAAGACCCGTATGCGGAGTTGAACATCGAGGTTGGAAGCGCAGCAATTTCGAATTTAGTTTTTGAGTTGATCGAAGGCGGCCGGGGTTCGGCGGCCGTGGGCCCTGAGCATTCCCAAGTGGAGCACGTGGATGCGCCACCAGGCTTTGGTTCAGGGCAAGGGCCTCAAGGTGGAAGTGAAGGGCTTTCGGGTGATGTTGACCCTTTTGATGGCACCGAGGGTAAGCGGGTAAAGGTCAGCGGCGTGTTGATCTGTGCTGAGGGTGACACCATCGATGTGGACCTCTTTAAGGCGGACTCATCTGCCCCTGGAGGCCGTGTTTTACTCGGAAAAATTAAGCGGATCGCAGGGGCTTTCACCTTGCAAGTGCCTGTGTCGGTTGGGATGTTGGAGTTGGATGCCTTCGCCGATAAAACAGGTGACGGCCCCACTGGTGACGACCCACGGGGTAATATTCAGGGTATCGACTTGAGTGATGGGCCTGTAAGTGGCTTGCGTTTGGTCCTTAAGGCGCTCACCGACACAGCTCCCAGTCCACAGCCCGATGCGGGGGGGACAGACATCGAAGAAGAGTTTGCACGCACGGGCCGCGGAGCGACCGAAGCCTCAACAAAAGCTGACGGGCGATAAGCCTGGGGAAAATGAGCGCTTGAGTGTGAGTCTATAGTTGTATAGGTGTCCAGTACGGACAGAGCTCAAAGCGCTCGAAGTCGGAGGATTGAGATGAAAGCCCTTTTAATCGCGGTCATGGCATCATTTTTTGGTGTCGCACATGCCCAAGCCAACGACTCCTTCGATTTTGAACTTTTTCGGCCATCGGGTGACCATTATGGCTATTTTGCGGTCCCTTCTGCTGCCACCCTCGGGCATCTTCAACTTGGTGGAAGTTTTTGGGTAAACTATCAAAATGACCCCATCATTTTTGTGCAAGGCGACACCCGAAAGAGCCCCGTGGCCGCCGATGTTTTGGGAGACAATGGCGAGGGAATTATCGATGATCGCCTGAGCGGAAATATTCAGCTCGGCTTGGGAATCTCCCGTTACTTTTCATTCTCGATCGATACACCGGTCATCTTGTGGCAAGACGGCTACCTGCCCGACGAAAAGATTCTCAATGGGCAAGTGGCCCCGACTCGGCTGACCCAAGCGGGTGTTGGCGATATTCGATTGACCCCAAAAGGCGTCATCTTAGATCGGGACCATATGCCCATCGGTATGGCCATCGCCATCCCCGTTGGCCTGCCAACTGGAAATGGTGGACATTTCTTTGGTGAAAATGGCGTCAGCGTCACCCCGACCACCATCTTTGAGTTCTCGGATGGGCCCATCCGAACCCGTAAATATGCGTTTCGTAGCGCGGTTTCAGCTGGCTATCATGTACGCCCTGGCGCCCAGATCAGAGATGTTGAGGTTGGCAATGCGTTTGTTTACGGTGTGGCCATGGGGCTTCACGCCTCGGTGATGGAGATCGTCGCTGAGTTTCACGGTGCAGTCTGGGGAGATCGGGCCGCACAACAGCCCGCGGAAGTGCTGGGTGGAATTAAGATGCTCGCTGCCGAGTATGTCTCGATCAACGTGGGTGGCGGCATGGGCGTGCTCTCCGGCCTCGGTGCGCCAGATTGGCGGATCTTTGCCGGCGTGAGTGTGGCCCCGAGCTTTGATCCGAATCTGCGCGATACCGATAAAGATGGCATCGTCGACGCCATGGACCGCTGCGTCCGCGAACCAGAAGACCTCGACAACTTTCAAGATGAAGACGGTTGCCCAGATTTAGACAATGACGCCGACGGTCTCAATGATACCCAAGATCGGTGTCCGCTTGAGCCTGAAGATGATGATGGCTATCAAGACTCCGATGGTTGCCCCGATCCGGATAACGACCGTGATGGCATCCCCGACGTCTCTGACCGTTGCCCCAACGAGCCCGAGACAAATAACGGATACCAAGACGAAGATGGCTGCCCGGACACCCCACCGATTTTAGACACCGATGGTGATGGCTACAACGATGACGTCGATCGCTGCCCATACGATGCTGAGGACTTCGATGGTGATGAAGATGAAGATGGTTGCCCAGATAAGCGGGTCGTTATCGAGAAGAACTTCATCAAAATCACGGAGAAAATCTACTTTGAGTTTGGCAAGGCGGTCATTCAGGACCGGTCATTCAGCTTGATCGATGAAATTGCTGAGACGATCGTTGGGAATCCTCAACTCAAGAAGATTCGAATCGAAGGTCATACCGATGCAGTTGGGTCTGATTTGGCCAACCTCAAGCTCAGCCAAGCCCGTGCAGACTCTGTCGCCAAGTCCATCGCCAGGCGCGGTGTGGAGACCAGTCGACTGGATGCGGTGGGCTTTGGTGAAATGCGCCCGATTCAGACCAACGACTCTGATGATGGTCGCGCCGCGAACAGGCGGGTTGAGTTCATTATCGTTGATCAAGACTAAAGCGGTGTCATGCTAGCGGACTGATGCGGTACAATGACCCCACACTGCAGCCTTGCGGTGAAGGGGGCTTGTTTTGAGAATCAACACAACCATGATGGCCTTGACGGCGCTGTTTGCGTGCTCTGGTGCTGGCAGTAAAGACGACGCCCAGACCGATGGAGACACCACTCCGACCGAAGAGGCCGATGGCGGTGCAGATGCAGACGGTGGGGCTGATGCGGATGGTGGGCCTGAGGATGATGCAGATTGGATGACGATTCGAAGTCGCGTCCAGGTCGAGCTGTACACCACAAATAGCTCAGGCAGTCGCCAATTTTTGTCCTGGGAGGACGCGGTCGGCCCAGCTGGAGAGTTTCCTTTTGGCTCTATTTTTGTGTCGGCCACGGTTCCGAATGAAGATGGAACCCAACAGTATATCGCTCAACATACGGTCACCCGCCCCCGCACAGATGGGGATTATTATCGCTTAAAAATTGACCCCGACGTGACGGCTTCGGCCTATATTTTTGCGACCTTAGATGTGCGCGCAGATGGAATTGTTGGCTCAGAGGAGCCGATAGGGCTTCATCCCGACCCCATCGAGGTGGAGGCTTATCTGGAGCATACCGAGGCCGATTTGGTGGTGCTCGTTGATTGGGATCGCTGGGGCCCAGGTGGTTGGGGTTGGCAAGATGTTGGGGGCTATGTGCCGCCACGGGACACCGATGGCGACGGCGATATTGATGAAGACGATGGCGGTTGTGATTTGGTGAGCGTGGCGGGTGATGTGCGAATCACGGTGCCCTATGCAGGAGGCAACGGAAAAGTGATGCTGCTGGATAGAAGTGGCGGTGGGCCATATCAAATGGATGATTTCACCCCGATTCCGAACGGCTCAGGCGCTACAGCCTCGTACAATATGGGCGTGTGCGCTTGGGCTGGAGAGATGCAAATCGTCGCCGCTTTTGACTCAAATGGCAACGGCCTCATTGACCCCGATGACTTGTGGGGCGCCTATGTTTCGGAGCCGGGTGTGGATGGAAACCCTCTGAATATCGAAGATTATCGGCAAAGTGATATCAACGTCGACATTCCCATTGGTGGCGGCGGGCCGGCGGTGAGCGTTGTGCCTTTTGTGCACCTTCAAGGGACTGTCTTTTCTGAACGCACAGCCACCTTTTCAGGCCTGGTTGAGGAGGTCGTAGAAGGCATGGCGGTGTATGTGGTGGCCCTGCGCTACCCGCCCACCCCAGATATGGATGTGGCATCGTTTTCCGAGGCATATGACTTCGAGGTCTGGGATTCGCCCGATTTGGGAGACCAGAGTTCTTTGAGTTGGGACTTGATCGTGCCGGCGAATACCATCGTCTATCTTTGGGCCTTTTTGGATGCAGATGGCGATGGGTTGGTCAATGAGGTCCGAGAGCCTGTGGCCGCGGACACCTCCGGACCCGATGCGATATCGACGGGAGAAGAGGGCCGCAGCGATATTGGTCTTGGGCTGACGGCCTTCTAAAATCGGCTTGCTGAGTGGGATAAACTTTTTTCAAACCACCATCGTGCGCTCCTTCTATGTATTCTTCAACCATGGTGGACACTGAACGACTGACTTGGATTTTGGACCAGCTTACCGACGCTGGGATGCTGCACGATGGCCAAAGGCAAGATGTGTTGAACCGCGGCCGCGATCAGGCTCGGCATATATTGCTCGATAAACGCGCTGCAATGCGGAGAATGCTCGGTAGGCATCGGGTGGCTTATCGGGTCACAGCCATTGAATTGATCGATTCATTTCGTTTTATCCGCCATGATCAACCCGGTGTTCGCCTGGATGAGGAGACCATCACGGAGATGGTCGCAGAGGTGCTTTCGGTGCCTTTTGTGCATCTCGATCCCTTGAGGCTGGACTATAAGCTCGTCACCAATGCTTTTGGCGGGCCTTTTGCAGAGCGGCATTTGATCGTTGCGGTCGAGGACACTCCAGAGGCCCTCACCATCGCGATGGCAGACCCTTGGGACAAAGAGCTGGTAGAGAGCATCTCTCGGGTCAAAAACAAGCCCATCAAGGTCGTGGTGGCCTCCAAAAGCGAAATTTTGGGCATTATCGTTGAGTTTCACGGCTTCAGACGGTCGATGCAGGCTGCAGAAGACGACTTTGCTTCTGACTTTCCAGATTTGGGCAACCTAGAACAGTTGTATGAGCTCGAGGAGGGCAGCGGGAGTCTCGATGCCAATGACAAGCCCATCGTGCGGGCGGTTTGGTATCTGCTCAACTACGCATTCGAGCAGCGCGCCAGTGATATTCATCTCGAACCCAAGCGCAATGAGGGTTGGGTTCGCATGCGGATCGATGGTGTGTTGCACCAAATACACCGTTTGCCCAAGGTGGTCCTGCCTGCGATGATTAGCCGGTTCAAGATGTTGGCCAGAATGGACATCGCTGAGCGCAGACGTCCACAAGATGGGCGATTCAAGACCAGCTTTAAAGACGAGCAAATCGAGCTCCGAGTTTCGACGATACCCACCGTTTTTGGCGAAAAGGTTGTGGCGCGTGTGTTCGACCCGGCGGCACAGTTGGCAGACTTAGAGGGGCTCGGCTTTTTCCCCCCAGAGCTCGCCCAATACAAGAGCATGCTGGCTCAAAACTCCGGCTTGTTGTTGGTGGTTGGCCCCACAGGGAGCGGAAAAACCACCACCTTGTACACCTCTTTGCACCATATTCAGTCACCTCGGGTGAACATTGTCACCTTGGAAGACCCCATTGAGATGGTGCATGAGCATCTCAACCAAATTGCGATGCAGCCCAAAATCGGGCTCACTTTTGGGTCCGCCTTACGAAATGTGCTGCGCCAAGACCCCGACGTGGTGATGGTGGGTGAGATTCGAGACGAAGAGACCGCCCAGAATGCTGTCCAGGCGGCGCTGACAGGGCACCTGGTCATCTCCACAATCCATACCATTGATGCCGCGAGCGCCATCGGTAGAATGCTCGACTTGGGTGTACTGCCCTTTTTGTTGAGCTCTGTTTTGGTCGGTGTGGTCGCCCAGCGCTTGGTCCGGAAAAACTGTCTTCACTGTGCTGTAGACGATGTCCTCCAAGATGATGAGGTTTTGGCCTTGCGCATCAAGGGTACCCGAGGAAAACGCCTGAAAGTGCGCCGAGGCGTGGGCTGTGTCAAGTGTCGGTACACCGGGTACAAAGGTCGGACGGGACTATATGAAGTGATGCCGGTCACCCCGCGTATTGGGTCGTTGGTGCATCAACAAAGCCCGAGCGCTGAAATCAAACGTGAAGCCCTCAACGATGGCATGCTCACCCTTCGGGAGTATGGCATCAAAAAAATCGCGTTTGGAGAGACCACTTTTGATGAAGTCATGGCGGTCACTGATGACCGCTCAGTGTACTAGGGTCATCAACTCGGTGACACATATACAAAGGGAGCCACATACTCCACCGCGTGCATAAACAGCAAGCCGACCACCAAGACGATTGTGGCAAAGAGCACCGGCGCCATCCACCACCGCCCACCGCGGTTTAGCAATGCACTCAACTCAGCGAATGTTCCTTTTGGCTCGTCCATGGGTTCAGATTAGCATTGTGTTTTGAAGTAAGGTGTTCACAATGCGCAGGTCCTTGACACAATTCAATAAACCAGGCCTATTTGTTGTGGGTGCTTTGTGTTTGTCTGGGATGGGGATGCTGTACAAAGGCCTCATGAGGGGGGAGGCGTCTGTGTCGCCTGAAGCCACGGCCTCGACGTTGATTCAAGGATCGGGTCAAGCCCTGCCTCCTTTAGGGCCTGTTCAGCCGGGTTCAGGTGTGTTCAAGCAAGACGCTCCGGCCACGGCGTCGACGGCTGAGGATGACGCTGCATGCATAGATTGTGATGTGGTGTTGATCACGGTGTGTTCTCTCCGAAAAGATCATTTGGGTGCCTATGGTTTTGATGGCGATATCTCACCGGCGGTCGATACTCTGGCCGGCGCGGGCATTCGCTTTAATCGCGCCTATGCGGCCTCCAATTTCACCTTGGCCTCGCTGACGGCCATCCTCACTGGGCGATACGGCTCAGCGACTGGGGTGACCGGTTGGGACAAGGGGCTCACCGCTGATGTGCCCACATTGGCTGAGATGTTGGGCAACTACGGCTATGCGACGGGTGCGTTTACCACCGACGCGCCATCGGGGTTTCGGCCTGATTATGGCTTGGATAGGGGTTTTCAGCACATGGAGATCACCCCTCCCCCGCGTTTGAGTCCAGATGGTAGGTACCGTGGAGGCAGCAAGGAGCCCTTGGGTTCCGTGGCCAAGTCGCCTGTGTCATGGCTGGCCAAACAATCCAAAGACAGCCCTGTATTTTTGATGATGCACACGCGCACCGCACACTTCCCCTTTGTCGTGGATCCACCCGAGGATGGCACCGACCCTACCGGCATGCTCGATTTGCTATGGCGTGCGGGTCAGGCCGAGGCTGAAGGGCGAAAAGACCAAGTGATGCCAGGTATGGCGGGTGGTACAGCTCAAAAAGGTGTGGTCGAGATTGTTCGTCAAGACCCACTCCAAGCGCGGGTGATGTCGTTGGGGGCGCCGGCGAGCGCGGTGTGGTCCTCGGCCTACGCCGCCGGTGTTACCCGGATGGATGCCGATGTCGCGGCCTTGTTGGCGGCCGTCGAGGAGCGAGGACGGCCCACGATTGTGATTTTGGTCGCTGATCATGGGGAGTCGCTCAATGATCACGGGGAGCTTTTGCATGGCGATGCCTTTTTTGATGGTGTGGTCAATGTGCCGCTTATTTTCTCGGTTCCAGGGTTTTCTGGTGCCGGGAGTGCCCGAGATATGGTGGTGAGTCAGACAGATATTTTACCCACGATTGCCGAGCTTGTCGGGGCTGTGGTGCCTGCTGGTGTCGACGGTGTCAGCTTGGTAAAGCAGTTGTCAGGGTCCACAGCGCCCGCACACGCGGTGGTTTTATCCGAAGGGGGCGTGGCCAAACTTGAAAACGGTGTTCTCCCGGGGGCGGTCATCTCAGATCCATGGATTTTGATCAAACAACGCCGAGGTTGTGGTCTTTCTTCGACACCAGCGAATGGCGTATCCGATGAGGGAATGGCCCTGTGCTTGTTCAATGCTGAGACGGACCCAGGGCAAAACCGCTCCGTGGCCTCAGCCCAGCCCGATGTGGTCGAGGATTTGTTGTCTCGCTGGACGGGTTTTCGCGACGCTCATGGCAAAACCGGTGCTCATCGAGAGCTGTCGGATGCTTTTATCAAAGAGTTACAGCGCTCCGGCTATGATTTCTCGACCGGTGCGCCGTGAACACACGCTTGAGGCTAAGCTTGTTGTTGCTTGGTGTGGTCGCCGGAGCCTTTGGCGGGCGTTTAGTCGGCCATGGTTTTGGGGAGCGGTTTTCATTGCCCTTTCCCCCCAACCCCACCCAGTGGCAGGTGATCTCCGCTGGGCTCCAAGAAGGGGTTGGCCGAGCGGGGGCGGGCCGGATCACCCATGTGGCTGAAGGCGGCCTAAACATCGCCACCCATGAGTTTTTTCGGCCCGATGTGGTCTCACCTCTGTTTTCTGGCGATGCCCATCGCGTGGTGATTGAGCTCGCCGAAGATAGCGGCGTGCTGTGGGTGCAGCTGGGGGCGCCTCCGGGTCAATTTGTAACCTTGCGTCCAGGTGCGATGATGGCCGGTCGGGTGGGGCTACAGGGGGCGGATGTGGGTGGTGCCCGTCGTTTTGAGCTGCGAGAAAAAGACGGGAATCTATTGCTGACCGGTGGTGGAAAGGAGATATCCGCCGGGCCATTTGTGCCGGGTCGGGTCGAGCTGTCCGCGCAACAAAGCCCCGCTAAAATATCGCGGATACAAATCGCCAATGGGCGTGATGAGTGGGTGTTTGATGCAGACTTTAGGGGCACCCGCACCCCGGCCCACACCCTCGACCACGCCACCCAGATTGGGGCCTTGATTGGGCTGTGCTTGGCGAGCGTTTTGATTCCCTTTTCTTGGCCTGCTATGGGCTTTGGCTTGATCTTTTTGACGCCGATTATCTTCGCGTTGATGCAGCCTCGTGGGGTGTGGCTCAGTGGGGTCGAGCGGCTATATTTAAGCGAGATTCCCCCGAGTCAGTGGGCCCGATTCATACTGATGGTGTCCATCTTACCGCTTGGTTTAGCTGCCTTCGGCGGCCACCTTAAGCGCTTGGCTCAAAAACAATGGCGCTTTGGGTTTTGGTTTTGGCTGGCGGGCGCAGTCATGGCTGTTGGCATCGGTGTAACAGCGGCTGAACCCGCAATGATTTCGCTCGTCGTTTTGATTTTTTTTGGGCTGAGCGCGCTATTTTTTGGGGACCGAAAGGCTTTGGCTGGCTGGTGGTGGGCCGATGGTTTGTTTTGGCTCACCATTCCCGTGATCGGCCTTGATTATGGGGCCGCCCTGAGCATGGCTTGGCGCCTAATCTCTGTGGCGACCACTGCGGGTATGTGGGCGAAATTAAGCGCCCGGTCAGCGGTCACGATGATGTTTATCAGCCTGTTCGTCCTACCGGTCGGCCTTGAAGCGGCCTTGTTGGCGAGCCCGGCAGGCGGGGCCTGGGTGATGTCCAGATTAAATGGAGAGCGCCCCAACGAGAAGGGGTGGGAGTCACCGGTTGCTGGCTGGAGTGGGTCTTGTGGAGCGGGCGACCAAGCGGTCACCGTGGTGGTCGCGGGCGGTTCTTCAGTTGGGGGCGCATATCAGTTCGCCGATGAGCCTGAGGCATTCTTTAGTGCTGTGGCTCATCATGACTTGTGTGAGCAGCTACCCGACGGGCTTGCCCTGAAAACCCTCAACTTTGGCGATGGCGATCGCAACACCTTCACCATCTCAAGAACCATCGCGTCCCATTTGAACGAGGCCGATGTGTTGGTCCTTTATGTGGGGGTCAACGATATTTTCACCACTCAAAATTCCAAGACCCGAAAACAGCGGGAGACCCTTCAGCTAGAGCGCTCAGAGACCTCAAAAACGATCTTGTCTTGGTTTTCGAACGCGCGTTTGGCGGTGGGGGCTTCGTTGTGGTTTCGCGGACAGGCCACAGAGATGGCGGTTCAGGTGGCGGATGTGCCCATCAATGATGCCAGAGAAAACCATGCGTTGATCGTGAATGCGGCCCGTAAGGCGGGCGTGACCGTGATCTTGATGACCGAGTATGTGGATCGGTCTCAGCGGGAGCGGCTCTCCCGGTACGCCCGAATGCAGAAGGAGTTTCTCGCACCAGATGTTCAGTTTGTGGATGTGCGTGGCGCGTTTGAAGGCATCGAAGACGCCAAGAGTCTTATCGATCGAAATCATCTGTCGCGCTCAGGAAACAAGCGCTTGGGCTTGGTTTTGGCGGAGGCGCTCAGGCCATCAGTCTATGGTTCAAGCCTATAAACCCGAAGCCCCTCTCCTTGGTAAAAAGCTGTGGCCGTGATGTCTAAAAATCGTGCTGTGCGGGCAAATTGACCAGAAGGATATGATTTTTCGTGCATCACAATCCATTTTAGGCCGTTGTCGATGGCTGCTTGTCGACCGACATGGAGGTCAAACCAAGGCAGTTGTGCGGGTAATGTTGCGGTGCTCGAGTACTCCATCTCGACTAAAAACCGTAAAAATCGGTTTTGACGCAGACTCAGCGGTAGCGGATCATTAAGCCCGTAGGGGGTGGGTTGACCGTGGCTGAGTTGGGCAAAAGCATACTGGCTTCGGGCCAACACCGGACGCCCGACGGGCAGGTCTAAGACGGCCCCACCTGAGAGGGTTTTGATGACCGCGGGTATGGTCGCGTCGGCCACTGGCAATGGGAATGGAGCGGGAGAGGCATAAAAGCTTTCAGCCAATCGCGCGACGGCGATCAGAAGTACCACGGCAAAGCCTCGGCCCTGGTGTCGCATGAGAGCCTTGGCTGCCCAGGCCACCAAGACACACAACACAAGGCCGACCCCGACCGAAAAGCGATAGGCGTGAGATATCCGAGAAAACATCGGAAACCACTTGAATAAGGCGACAAATGGCAGGGGTATCCACCCTCCAAAAACCTGGACATAGTCGCCGCCCACGAAGAGAAATGGCCCCAAACACAGCACAAAATAAACCGCCCCTAGGCCAAGCAGTGCAGTGGTTTGACGGCGGTATCGTCCAAATAAACCGGCGAATAAGGCTGGCCAAATTAACGCATGCCCCAGATAAACGATCACCAATAAGTCTTCACCAAAGAGGGCGTTGAGGTCCGGTGAGTAGTGTTTTCCTGGGCGAAAAAAGCTGACCAAATCGGTCATATTATGCAGCACTAAGGTGGCCCAAACAAACTGAGGATCGCGGGTGACGACCGCATCATCAGCAGACATTGAGCCTGTGAATGCCAAAAAAGCGGGCGCAACCATGATGGCGGTGGTGGCCAGAAACATTCCAAATATCTTGATGACTCGCCTGTTGGGCAAGGCTCGGTGTCGGAATTGAGCGCGGGCGAGTAGCCCTATCAGTGCGATGCCGGCGAACAGGCCGTAGTACCAGTTTGCAAGGGCCGTTAGTCCCAAAATAAATCCAGCTTGAACCGCAGTTTTACGACTTGGGTCTAAAAACAAGGCGCGCATGCCCAATAGTGCCAAGGGTAAAAACCCGGCCATCAGGGTTTCTGAGATGCCGTTGTAGGCTTGTCCCAGCAAATGGGGCATGCTTTGATAGCAAATACCCGCCAGCCATGCCCCGGCGATGGAGCGTGTCATCGCCCAAGCCAAGGCGTACATGCCAACACCGCATAAGGTCCATTGAATCAATAATGAGGCATTGTAGGCAGCGACTGGGCCGCTTAAGCGGTGGACAGGAAAGGTGACCAGCGCACCGAGCATATCGATAAACCATAAGCTTCCGCCATCTGGCCAGTTGAGCAGATCGGTGTGCAACGGCAGTTGGCCCTGTGCCAAAGCGTCGCCGACAAAGCCGTAGCCCCAGATGTGATTCCACACATCGTTATTGGGGTGACCGATTGCCAAGGTGGTGGGCTGCGCCAAAACCGGCCCCATTTGCCACAAGGCCAAGAGCACAAAGCTCGCGAGGGCCACGATGTGCCGCGCTTGGCTTTTTTGTAGCTGTGTTAGCATGGGCACACTTTGTGGTGAAGCATGGGTGGAGATTACAGCAGCGCTTGGCTTCGGTTCTTGCTTATCTTTGCAGGGTTGAGCGCCTGTGCGTATCATCCTGACGATTTCCAGCGTCCCGTAGATGCCTCTGCCTCGAGTCAAGTGGCGCCCACACCGCCCCCGCCCCCCATTCCCGAGGGTGAAGCGCTGTATCAACTGTTGTATGCCGATGAATTCGGCGAAGCGGCTCGGCCTTTGGGGCAGCGGGCGCGCATATTGGCTTGGATTCACGGAAGCGGGCTTACCGATGCCCAGCTTGATGCGCTGATTCCCCTATCGAGGCAGGTGGTCGCGGCGGTGGCAGAGGACCAAGCAAACAGGGAAGCCCTCGGGCCAAAGGAGCTAAAGGCTTATGGCGATACCTACCGGGCATTGATCTTGGCGTTTACAGGAAAAGGAAGCTTGTCCGCCGATGATTTGGAGCGTCATGCGACCGATTTGCGGGAGGCCCGGGTGGCTTTGTGGGGAAAAGAAGACCCGCATCGAGCCCGGTACAAGCGGGTGGCGGCGGTGATGGGCTTGGCTCAAGTGTGGGTGAACACCTTGTCTGCCGAGCAAAAGTTTTCTTTGTCTAAGGTGCGTTTTTTCTTGCGCCGAGATCTCTCCGCTTTGGCCCGGCCGGGTCATTATGAGCAGATGGTCGTGGGCACTTGGGATGTGGGTGATTTCGACACATTGCGCTATGCGGGAAGGATCGAAAATGAGAGTGCTTTGAATATCGGTGGCCTGTGGAGCGCCGAGGCCTACCGGGTTCGTCCAGGAGAATATCTCACTGGCTTGAAGGTTCAGGCTTTGATGGCGCGCGCGGTTTTACAGCCCGGTTTTATTGGGGCCATCGAGGTCGCACTGGGGCGGCGCGAACCCTTGGATTTTGGGCCGAATAAAGACGATTAAGCGTCTTTGGTTTCGGTGAGTTGAGCGGACATGCCCCAAGGGTTCATGGTCAAGCGCACGGTGGAGGTGGCCGTCGTTAAACGCCAACCATCGCTGTGTCGACTGACGGTGACCACGGGCTCTGGACCGCTATAGTCACCATTGACCACAATGGCGGCGCCCACATCATTGGGTAGGCGTTCGCAATATTCGTTGATGGTCCCGTCATCGACCCCAGTGGCCTTGATGAGGATGGCCATGGGGTTTCCTGGGTTTCCGACCAAGGCGTTGATGGTGTCGGCCACGTGGCTGGGGCGGGGGTTCTTCATCCGAAACACGGGACCGCCTGCCACGGTGGGCAACTCAGCAGATCCGGGCGCCACGACCAACAAGCGGTTGTGGTTGGCGATAGCGCCCATGAGCACGGCCAAAAAGTCATCGGTGTCAGCGGCTTGGATGACCCATACCGAGGCGCCATCGCTTAACGATGGGCTGCCCTCGCCAAGGAGACCAGGTTGAGGCAGTCGATGGGCGGTGGAAGAGCCTGCGAAGCGCACTTGAGGGGCCTGAGTCTCTTGGGGCTTGAACCAGAAGTAAGCCACGATAGCCAAAACCAGCAACAAGATGCCGCCGATGACATACAAGGTGGAGTCGTCGTCGTCTTGTGCAGATGAAGAGCTTCTTGAAAAGGTGACGGCTGGCCCACGGACATTGCCTTCGGTTCCGATCGCGTCTGTGCCCACAGTTCCGGGCTGTACATCGGGTGGCGGGGTTCCGCCTGCGGAGGCTGGCTCTCCGCCCACGACGGGCTCGCCTGCGGCGCCGCCATTGCTGCCTGTGCCCGTCTCCAAGGTGACGATTCCATTGTAGCGGGTGATCACAAGATCGCGCGCTGACACATCTGAAGGCCAAGAGACTTCACCGACATCTTCGGTGTCGTCACCCAAGCTTAACGAGACTTGGAACTTATCCCCTTCGAGCATGGTTGACCCTGAATACTGTAGATCTCCAGGGTTCACATCGGGAGACTCACCATCGTCGAGCAGGGTTGCGGTGTAAACTACACCTTCTGCGTTGGTCAATGTGGTGCTTACCGGACCCGATACGGCTTCGTCCCCGGTTACCAGTCGGATGACGATACCGGTTGCACCATGAGCGGCGGGAAGTGCAGAGAACAGTGCGATAAGAAAAAGAAAAATACGGGCAGGCATGGTTGCTCCAAAGCGTGGACACTAAAGGGGTAACCTGGATCTCTGAGCACAGAAAGCGGTGGTGGCTGATATGATTCCCCAGGAGAGGCTGTGATGTTTTTTTGGTTTTTGGCGACAGGGTTGTCGACGGTGTCGGCAGCGACACCAGATGATGATGCGCTGATTATTCGTGTGTTTGAGGCCGATCCTGGTCAAGCGCCGATGCTTCATTTGGGCTTGGGGTCGTCCACGCTTGAGGGGGGCTGTACCGATGATGGCACCTTTCCAGATACAGTCGCTGACGATGGCATTTTTTATTGTCTGATGACCATCCCTCAATCGAGCTTGTCTCAAGATGAGTGGCCACTAAAGATCACCACCCGCACCAGGAACGGAGAAGATTTTAGTTTGGGTAATTTTAATTACCCAGGAGGGGCGGGCCCTTATTTCGCGACGGTGTTTTTTGATGATGGGTCTGCTGGGCACCAGGAGGTGTTCTCTTTGGGGCCAAGCAGCACAGGACCCAAGAGTCAAGCTCCACCAGAGTTCGAGGAGCCGCTGCCGGTGCACGAAGACACCGAGCCGCCTGAGTTCGAAGAGCTCCAGCCGGTTCACGTTGAGATGGCACCCCCTCAAGCGCAGCCTCCCCCACAGCCTCCCCCACCCGTCGCTGGCGAGCCCAAGTCATCGATTCCGACGAAGTGGATTTTATGGTCGCTCATCGCCTTTGGCCTGGGCTGGCTTGTCCCGGGCCGAAAGTCCAGCCTCCCCCACACCTCCAAGCCCGTCGATGGCGCCCGCCTTTTGAGGGTGCCCCCGATCGCTGGCGGGGGGCCGGTTCCCTGTGGCAGCCCTGTGGTGATCTCATCGACCTCGCCACCCGTCACCGTGCAAACCGTCATGGGCGAGCTCACCGTGTCCCGTCGCATTGTGCTGCTCAGCGATGAAGTGCCCTTGGGGTTCACCATGGCGCAAGATGTATTTTTGGTGACCGATCCCGATCGTCACGCGGTCGCGGCCTTGATTCGAGGTCTCGCAACCGACGGCGGCTTACCGCCCGTGTTGATGATCTGTGGTCGGCATGCCGCCATCGACATTGGCAGCGCATCTGCTGACCCCACACTGGACTTGGTCGATGCGGTCTGCTCCCACACTTGGGTGGCATGGTTTTTGTCTGAGAGCGAAAGTGTTGCCGATGGGTTTTTGGTATGGGATCACGACCATCAAGCCGGTTGGTCAGCCCGCTGAGTCTTGGGTCATGAGCACGCGCAGTGCTTTTTCACGCCACATTCGCTCACTTTGAAAGGCGAGTAAATCCAGCGCCCCCTGCATCAGGGCTTCGGCCTCTCGCGGTGTGATCAGCTGGTTGTGGACCGCAGAGAGCATGATCATCAATTGGTCGCGCTGGTCTAAATTTAGCCGTTTTTTGCTGGGTTTGGCCTCGGCTAAAGGTGTTACCGAAAAGCCGTAGACCTCGATTATGCGCGTGATTAATGCTGGATTTACCGGCTCGAAAAACCGAGGGTCTACCGCATGAATCAAGGGCGGTAAGGTCGTCAGTTGTTTCTGAGCCTCGGCGATCATATCTGCATCAAGAATGGCCCACATCGCTCCGATGCGCTCCGCTTCTGATTTTTGGAGGCTCGAAAGTAGCCCCAAGGCTTCTGTGACCGCCTCAACATCAAAGTGATGGCCGGTGTCCGCTTCTTCATTCAAGCGATCACGGACGTGCTCTACTGAAAAGGGCGCCGGACCCTCCAAGGTGGCGAGGTGTATCTGCTCTGCCGTCATGGGTGCGATGCCCATAAACCAAGCCCCGCCAGCAGCTATCGCCCATTTGAGTCGTGTTCTTAGGGTCATTTCGTCACGCTGGCCCGGGTGACCATGACTTGGCTCGGCCCCTCAGACCGGCCCACGAGGCTCAACTTGAGTGTGTTTGTGGAGCCGATGACAAGGCTGTTGTATTGCCAGTGCCCATTCACCAATTTGAGCGGTAACTCCCGTACGACCCCGCCATCCTCTATTCGCAATGAGATGGCGCTATCGTCGCTGATGGGGCGAATCCAAATATTGAATTTCGAGGCATCACCTTGAAAAATTTCCGTGGCTTGGCCGCGCATTAATATCAGCGGAAAGCCCGTAAAGACCGGATCGAAAATCAAGGGCAAGTCCATAATTCCTTGCCCAGTCTCTTGAATGGTGGCCTCGGCGTGGGCGAGATTGCGGACATCCCAGACCATCACAGCCCCGGTGTTGATCACAGCCTCGCCAAAGGCCGTTTCTAAAAATCGCCACCCCTGTGCCCCAATCAGGTCCACGTGAATGCGCTCACCGGAGAGCTCAGCCTCGTCAGCGAGCACTTGGCGCCGCGCCACGATCCAACGAAAGCCCTGTGCATCCAATGCAGTAATATCGGCCGTGTTGATCGCGATTGGAGTGGGCCGCCTGGCCAAGTCGACGAAGGCCTGAAGCACGGTGTTTTGGCTGATGTAATCCTTAAAGCGCAGTAGGTCTGGCCATCGAATCAGTTGATTGGTGTTCAAAATAGGGTGGCGGTGAATGGTTTGATGGAACTGTGTTTTGGCGTTGGCAGCGCTCACTGGTTGATACAGCAGAGGCAACTCGATCACGGCTCCAGATTCGAGGGCGGCGAGGTCGGTATAGGCGGCATCGACCGCGGTGTTCGCGATGGGTCGCGATGCGGGTTTGCTATCAGACCAATGAGGCTGGGAGAAGCCAATCAGTCCAAAAATGACCAATGGGAGGCCAAAATGAGGCAACCGCACCGATCGCAGCCAGGTCGCAGCGCCAATGGCCGCGATACTCGAAAGGCACATCGCGGTGATCACGCCGATTCTGTACGGTCTGTAGGCCTTCGAGAAGAAGGGTAAATATTCGTGGGCCCAGTAGTATGGCAAGGGCAAGCCGCTCGCCCAGCTGGGTAAAATTAGCGACCCGGAGATGTTCAGAAAGGGGCCCAAAGTGAGCACGGTGGCCCCCGCACCAATCGCCAGCCAACCCCAGGTTCGGCGCCCGGCGATGATCAAGCCAAATAGGCCCATACAAAAGGCAAAGCGGCCAGGCGTACTGTACAGCGGGTTGGGCTCAAATCGGGCCTTGAGCAGTGCAGATATGGAAGTGGAGTTGAAGTGGACTTGCATGGCGTCGACGCGGCTGAGTTTTTCTTGGGTGAGTTCAGCCAGCGGGGTGCTGCCGTTGGTGACCTCTCGCACTTCAGAGAAAGCCGTTTCAGCGCTAAACAGTTCGGCAGAGATCGACGGGCGTGTTGGGGTTTCGCGGCGTGCCTGGGAGATGAGAGGCACATCGATGGCTGCGGCCAAGACCAAGGAAACCAAGATGAGCTTGATCCCCCGGCGATGGGTGGCTTGGCGGGGGGTCATGAGCGCTGTTGGGCCAACCTCCACGATTTGCCACACGATGAATGCTGCGGCGAAGATGCCGGCAAACAGGGTGTAGTACCAGTTAAATGGACCGATGGCGGCCAAAGTAAAGGTGGCCACCCACATTCTTTTTTGGCTTGGGCGTCGCATGAGCCTCACCAAACACAGGGCGTGCAATGGCAGCACGCCGGCGGCGACAAGCTCGATGCAACCCGCCCCCGCTTCGGCATATAAATAAGGTGTGGTCGCAAAAACCACCCCCGCCAAACCACCCGCCAAGTGACTTCCGGTCAACTCGCGCCCCAAAGCGTGAGCGGCCATCGCACTGCTGGCGATACCAAAGAGCAAGAGCAGATTGTAGCTCACCACCAAAGGCACGCCGGCGACGACCATTGCGCCGCCGATGGCTTGCAGGGCCAAATGGCCAAAGGACCATAAATTATAGCCGATGGGGTACAAAATATCGGTGGTTAGGGGCGCTAAATCAAAGCTGCCAATGCGCACGGCCAAGTGATCGATCAGCCAAAGGGTGGTCCAGGCATCAAAGCGGTCTCCCCAGATGACTTGGCCGATTTGTGCGGGCATGGGCCATAAAAACAGCACAGCCCCCAAGGCGTAGGCGAAGCCAGCGATCAGCCATGGGTGGCGGGTTGAAATGGTGAAACTCTCGGTGTGGGTGATAGTGTACGCAAAGGGTTCGCCTTCGTGGGCCAACAGGAGTCAACATCCATCACAAGCTCTGGTCTCGCCTGCCCTTGGGTTTGCGTTTGCTTATCCTCGCATGCTTGCCCGTGGCTGCTTTGGCCATCGCTGAGTTGTGGGCCCAAGGAAAGCGACCATTATTACCCGGCTGGCATGGCCCCAACCAAGCCGCTGGGCTCATCGACGCCCACCCCACCCGTTTGTGGGGCATGAGCGAAGCGGTTGGGGTTCAAAATGCAGAAGGGAGTGTGGCGAGCATCAACGCTTTGGGCTTTCGCGGCAAAATGCCAGAGCAACCCAAACCTCAGGGGCGGCTTCGGGTTTTAAGCACCGGTGACTCTTCGTTTTATGGTTTTGGGGTGAACGATTCAGAGGTCTTCACCGATTATATGGAGCAAAGCTTGCTCGGATCGGGCCAAGATGTCGATGTGATCAACACTGGGGTTGGGGGTTACACGATCGCCCAGCATGTCCTGGTCATGGAGGAGATCGGCTGGGATTTGGAGCCGGATTTGTTGATTTTGGCCAATCTATGGTCGGACAACACCTGGGACAGTTTTCACGACGAGGACTTATTGCGCTCCAATCGCTTTGCTGCGGCCAATCCGCTGACCCGATCGGCCCTCGTAAAGCTTATCGCTGCGTGGTGGGGCAAAGATGACCCCCTGGAGGGTGGCCGGGTGATTGTTTGGAGCGCCTCAGAGGGCTGGCCGGAAGGGAAAATACGGCGGGTACCTTTGAGTCGCTGGATGTCCATGCACGATGAGTTGCTTCAAGCCGCGGCATCTCGGGGCATTGGGGCGGTGTTTTTAAAGCCGACCAACTCGTTTTTATTGGGGCCTGAACATGCTGGGCCGCCGCCAGCATGGACGCCTTATTTCGAGGCCATGGATGCCTTGGCTGCACATCATCATATTCCAGTCGTCGATGTGACCGCGGTCTTCAAGGCGGCGATGGATGAAGGTGTGGCTGCCACGGACTTGTTGTGGGACAAAATGCACCCCACGGCCATGGGCCACCGTGTATTGTCCGATGCGATTTTGGCGGCGCTTTCGGCGGCCTCTTGGCCCAAAAATCGATTGCTTCCTTCTGTTGAACCATATGATGGACTGCCGTTAGAAGATTTACCCAACCCTGTATGGACAGATGACGCTGGGGCGGGATCTCCTCAACTTAAACTCTTTGATTTGAGTGAGGCCGACAAAGCGGCTGTGGCGGGTGCGGCAAAGGCTGCGACAGCCCAAGGCGCGCCAAAACACGATGGTGGCCCCGTGCCCGAAGATGGCCCCGTCGGTCAGCCACCAAAAGCTGATGTTCACGAACGGGTTGAAGGGCTCCAGCGTGGTGTGTGGAGCTTGGCCATCACCGTGGCTAATGGGCGGCCCCCCTATGAGGTCGAAGTTCTCGATGCCGATGGCAACATTGTTGGCCGGGCCAGGCTTTCAAAGCCGAATCGTTTCTCCCTCAAGATTCCACAGGCTGCCCCCACCGTATCTGTGGTCGTTACCGATAAAACGGGTGACCGCGTCGATGTGGGGGCTGGGTTGGAGGCACCGACAGCCTTATTGGACTTGGGAGATTGAGTGAGCGGCGATCGCTGCGGCGAGGGCCACGCCCACCTCGGCATTACCGAGGGCGTTGAGGTGTCCACGGTCGAAGGCGAAGGTGCGCTCATCGGCGCCAGGACCACAGCAGCGCCGCAGATCGTACAGGGGCACACCGTGGGCTTCCGACCACGCCTTTGCATGTTTAAGCCCCGGGCGGACATCGGAAAAGCGGGGATCGGCGTTGACCAAGTCGCGGTGAAAAGGAACAAACCCGATGGCGATTTTTCCGCCCCACTGTTGAGCGGTTGTGGTCATGGTGCGCAAAACAAGGTCGCGTTCGGTATCGGACACCCTGGGCACGCGGGTTTCTTTGGTGCGCACATCGGGCAGCAGTTGTGCGGCGTGGGCCATGGGGTAAATGTGTTGGCGAAGCCAGCCATACAAAGAGATATGTCGAACCAATATACTTCGGGCAGAGGCCTTGAGATTGGCGGGACCAAGATGGCGCTCAACATCCGAGATCAAGGTGCGGTTGAAGTCGTGCATAGAGATGAACACGATGGTGAGGTCTGGGGTGTAGGCGGCGACGGTGCTCTTAAAAAGCCAGCCCACCATGCCGGTGGAATAGCCAGGTTGGCCAGCATTTATCACTTCGATCTCTGGGCGGCCCATGTCGACAAGGGCGGCGTTTGCGGTGGCGGCGATGGTTTCGTGGTCTTGAACACCCCAACCAAAAACCGTCGAGTCTCCCATGATGGCCACCCGGTAGGTGTTCCCCTCGGGGTGCCGCTCGGCCTCGGTTCGAAGCCCGTCAGCATTTGTGGAGATGCGAAACTGATGGGGTTCAGCCAGCCCCTGCATTCGGTGATCTTTGAGGTTGGCATTAACCGACCAACTGCCGGTCGCATCGGGACGATAGGCGGGTGCGATACCCGCCAGTCGCGCGCCCACCTCAGCCAAGCCAAGCAAGCTCGCAGCAAAGATAAACCCAAGAGCGGCTTTGGTCGTTTTTTTCGGGCCCTGGGTGCGCATAATCGGACCCTTAGCCTGATGGCGATGTGTATGGTTGGGCTCGGCTGGTTTAGCGAAGCCCATGCCGCAGTGAATATCGACCTGTCGGTGTCGGTGACCAAAGGTGCGATTGCAAGCCCCAGGTTGGGTTCGATCACCGCCAAGTTGCGGTGGTTGGGCGAAGACAAAGTCATCCCGCTCGCCCAAACAACCCCTGAGCTGTGGACGGCGAGGGTCAGTGGTCAACCCGTGCGCACAGTGGGGGTTGAGTTGTGGTTGATGGATCAGGACCCACCTTTGCGGGTGAGCCAGGGGCTGGAGCTGATGCCTAAGGGTGATGTTGAGATGTCTTGGCGCCTTGCGGGTGATGGGTTGGGTGGTGCATGGCGACTGACCGACGCGCTTAGTTTTGGCGCGCTTCGAAGCCAACTCGAGACCACGGCCACCTTGTGGGGTGTTTGGACAATATTCTCTGTTCTTTTTGTTTTGGCCTTGGGCTTTTGGGCCCTAAGGACAAGCCCTGTTTCACCTCAGGCTCCCGATGGCTCCACAAAAGACCGTAGGGGCTGGGTCGCGGCCTTGTGCTGGCTTGGGTTTGCTTTGGCCTGGACCTGGCCATCGGTTTTGGCTGGTCCAGACATTGTTGGCCGTCACTTTGACGCCTTGGGTACGGTTTGGGTGATCGACGCCGTGAACCGATTTGGCCTGAACTTGGTTGACCCCACCCCTTTGTGGGCGATTCGCTCCTCGCCAGTCGACTCTTGGTTTTTGCTCGTTTTATCTTGGTGTGCAGCAGGTGTTGATCCGGCTCAAATCCATGGATGGATTGCCATTGTAGGCGTAGCGAGCACAGGTTTTGCGACCGCCAGCCTCGCGCGCCATTTGGGTGTGGACCGCCCATTTGATGTGGCTTCAGGCTTGCTGTTGGTCTGCTCCGGCTTGGTCGCAGCGGCGCTGTTGGAGGGCCATGTCTATCAGGTGCTCAACCCATGGATGCCCTTGATGGCCTTGAGCCTGCACCGAACAGGTGGGCCTCAAAAAAGGGTGTGGCATGGGCTTGCTGCGGGGGTCTTCTTTGGGCTCGCTTTGTTTTCGAGTGGGTATCTCGGCTTGTCGGCGGCGGTGGTGGCCCTGGGTTTTGGCTTGCCTATTTTGTGGAGAGGTCCGCGAGATGGGGTGGTGGTGGCAGCGGTCGTCGCGGTGTTTATGGGCCTTGTTTACATCTTTTTTCTGAGCCCTTCAGCGGCCCCGGCCCTCGGTCACAGCTCTCCCGAGAGCTTAACTTTGGGCTCGTTGTCTTTGAGCAGCATGGGGCCTGCCTCGGACATCATCGATGATGCACAGCACTCATGGGCCTTGGCGGTGTCAGCGATGGTCGTCGCGCTCGCGGTGGTGGCCGCCACGGCCCGAAATCACCTGATAAGGGTGCTGGTTGTCATCGTGTTGATGGCTGTGGTGATCGCGATGGGTCCACGGTGGGCCTTGGGCTTTGGCCCGAACACACCGGCCATCGATTCCCCGATTCAGTTTTTGTGGGACATGGCCTGGGTCCAGTATTTTAGATTTCCAGGGCGGGTGTTGTGGGCCGCATTATTGGCCTTGTCGGTGCTCGCAGGTTTGGGCATAACGGTGCTGTCCCGCCGCCTTGGCCCCAAATTTGGGTGGCTCGTGATGGTTGTTGTTGTGCTGGAGACCATGGTCGCGGTTCGGCTTCCTGCCCGCCAGGTGGTGCGCTCGGCCGACACCCCGGCGGTGTACGGTCAGGCCCTTGGGCCGGTGTTCGATTTGGTGGGTGAGGGACTGTCCCGTGGGCGCGAGGTGAATGTGTGGATGAACGCGATTTTGTGCCAATACCAAACCGTGCATCATCGTTCGATCATCGAAGACTGTGTGGGGGTGGGTCCAGCCAACAATCCCCGGGTGAGCTTGGGGCGGTGGGTGTCAGCGCGGCTGTATGCCAATGATGCTGAGGCCGTTCGCCAACGATTGACGCAGATGGGTTTTGAGTCTTTGGCGGTGCATTATGATTGGCTCGACTTGAGTGATCGATTGCGGTTGCAGTCGGCGCTTGAGGGTTTTGGGGTGGTTGAGGAACGGGAGATGGCCGAGGCTGTGGCGATATATTCGCTCGGGCCCCCAGCTGAGCACGCCGATGATGATCGAGATTGGGGCTTGGTAGGGCCACTGCATGGTGCGATACCCTGGCGGATAAAGGTCGATCTAATTGTAGAAAATGTGCAGGTTCTATCTCAATTTTTCGTTGAGATTGACGATGTGAATATCATGCACTTACGCGATGGCTCTACCACCCCTGGCGCTCAGATAGGGGATGGGGTTTACAGCGCGGCGCAGGTGGTCGCAGTGACTGGCCCGGTGAACTTGAGTTTGGTCCAAGCCGAGGGCGATAAGCGCATTGAGTTGTGGCGCGGTCTTGTCGCTCCCCTTGATATTGCAGAAGACCGGTTGACCTTTCGCTTGAATGACCGAGGACAAACCCAGCCTGTGTTGCGCGCCCCCGATATTTTTTCGCCCGATATCCCCAGCGGTGCCCCAAAAATCAGGGCTGTCGTGTGGGTGCTGGGCTTTATTTTGATGGGGCTGTGGTGGCTGGGGCTTGGGCGGTCCACAGCCGGTGGCGGTCATCGAGGGTCTTGAGCAGGACCCAGCCTTGAGCGCGGAGATGCTCAGGTGAGGTATGGGCGACGCGGTCAAAAGACTGTTGAACCATATACACTGCACCGCCGCGCTTTGGTGGGGTTTTAGCCCAGCGCATGCAGTCATATTCGGTGGACACCCCTTCTAAGATGTTGGCCTTCGCGGGCAAAATGACCAAGCGGACATTTAAGGGCACACAATCGATGAGCAGGTCTTTGGGTTGAAGCGTGGCTGTGGCCCAATCGGCGACGGTGCCAGCATGGCTCTCCCAGTCTTGTTGGATATTCGGTCGATCCGCCGCAAGTTTGTTTGCGCCTGGCCAAACGCCAATAATCCAAACTGCTGCGACCACCCAACCCAAGCTGCGTCCCAGCTTGACGTGCCCGACCAAACGGCCAAGCCACCCGCCCAGGCGGTCGAAGGCCATCGGTGCGATCAAGACCATGGGCGCCAAATAGCTGATGATGTATTTTTCGGCGTAAGAGGTCCATGCTGCCGCCACCAAAAAAGCACCGATGGGGCCGCCGTATATCAACACCGACTCGGCCACCTCTCGCCAAGACCGTCGCCTTGGGCAAGGCAATAAAGCCAAAGGAAGCAGCCACATCAATGTGGGCAAAGAGGGCACGCAGTCTTCGGCTTGTAAGGTGCCATAATTGGCGGCCACAAACTGTTGTCCACAGGTGTTGGTGAGGTCGGAGATATTCAAGGCCTTGGCTTCAAAGTCAGTACATGCCTCAAAACTAGCTGGGCCCGAGCTCCCTGCTTTGATGCGGCTGAGCTCTTCGTGGCGCCGCTGAATCACCTGGTCCGATAGGCTCTCCTGTGGAACATTCCACCGTTCCACGACCCACTGGTCTATTGCGACCATGCTGCCGATCCCCAAACTCAGGGCCAAAGGCATGAGGAGCAGCTGTCTTTTGTTACGGGCTCCAAGCGCCGCCATCCCAAGGGATAGGGGGACTGCGACCAAGCCCAAGTGGTTTATGCGCCAGGCCACCCCGGCACCCACCCCGGCAACCAGGGCCAAGCCCACTGATGGCCAGCGTTTAAGGGCCACGCTCAATGCAATGGCCAAACTCAGGGCCGCTGCGGCCGGCGGATACATATTGGTCCACATCGCGCCTTCGACGGCACACTGAAGCAATGGAATGCTCAAGCTCGCAAGAATGGCCGCCCCGACGCCCACAGTCATCCGAGCGATGGTGCCGGTAGAAAAAACAACGACCACCATGCTCGCACGAGCGATGAGGTGGGCGCCGGGCACATAGCCGATGGCCTCGCCGATGGTCGCTAAAGCCAATGGGTATAGCGGCGGTCGCCAGCCAAAGTAGGCGGCGGTTGGGTCCCAAAAATATCGGGCGGCCTCAAAGTACATGGGCCAGTTGCTGCCCCATGGGTGGTTGATGTTCGGGGCTGCGTCTAACAGCAGCGTGGTGCTCAAGTATACGGCCGCCAACCAGGGTAACTCTCGCGCGATGCGCTGAAGGGTGGGGCGGTGGTAGCGGGGAATGCGCATCTATCGACCGGTGACGGCCATCCCAAATCGCAGCACCGCGGCCTCGTCGCCCCGCTTGCCCACAAGCTGAAGCCCCACGGGCAGGCCGTCGACGGTGCCTGCTGGGACCGAGATGGCGGGGTGTCCGGTGAGTGACGGCGGCGTGGTGTAAATATCGGAGCGGTACATATCGATGGGGTTGGCGGTTTTGGCGCCCAGTTTAAAGGCCGGGGTTGGAGCGGTTGGCATGGCCAAGATGTCGACTGCCTCGAGTGCTTGATCCATCTCGGCGCGCATGGTTATTCGCATGGCGTCGGCCTTTCGGTAAAGAGCATCTGACCAACCTTCGGCCAAAGCGAAGGTTCCCAATAAGATTCGCCGCTGCACTTCGGGCCCAAAGCCTTTTGAGCGGGTGGCCACATAGCTTTGCAACAAATCGTCGGCCTCAGCGCGCCAACCAAATCGAATGCCGTCAAAGCGAGACAGGTTGGATGCGGCCTCGGCACTGGTCAGCAAATAATAGGTGGGAATTGCCACAGTCAAGCTGGGAATTTCGAGGGATACGACGATCGCGCCAAGGGCTTCAAGTTTGGAAATGGCCGCCCGAACGGTGTTGTTTACCGCGTTGTTTCCGTTGGTATCCCAGCATTGTCTCGGCATGCCGATACGGCAACCTTCAAGATTGGGCTTGGCTTTGGGTGTGAAGGGTTGCATCAGGTCGACGAGGCTGGTGGGGTCGGATTTGTCGTATCCGGCCATGATCGATGTGACGATGGCGGCGTCTCTGACGGTTTTGGTCAACGGTCCGATTTGGTCGAGTGAGCTGGCAAAGGCCAACAAGCCTGAGCGGCTGATTCGGCCATATGTCGGTTTTAAGCCGACCAGCCCACAAAAACTCGCCGGCTGTCGAACGCTGCCTCCGGTGTCTGAGCCCAAAGCCAATGGAACGATGTCAGCTGCGACGGCTGCGGCCGATCCAGACGAGGACCCCCCAGGAACATGGGCGGTGTTGAGGGGGTTTTTGGTCGGGCCATATGCGGAGTTTTCGCCCGATGAGCCCATGCCAAAGGCATCCATATTTGTGCGGCCGATGACGATTGCGCCCTCAGCTTGTAGGCGTTTGAGGGCTGTTGCGGTTCGAGCGGCCACATGACCGAAGAGCATATTGCTGCCGGCAGTCATGGCTTGGCCACGCTCGGCGATATTGTCTTTGACCGCGATGGGCACTCCAGCCAAGCGCCCACCTTGCTCACCTCTCGCTATTTTTTGGTCGAGCAGTCGGGCAGCAGCCAACGCGCTTTTGGCTTGTAATTGGGTGAATATTCCGAGGTCTTGGGCGGCTTGAGCCCGTTCCAGAGATCCGGAGATCACATCGATGGCTTTGCGGTTTCCCGTTCGAACCGCGGCGGCGATGATGGCGGCTTCCATCAGTGTGCACCTTTGATGGGGGGCACGCGGACAAAGTTTTCTTGGGTTTTATTCGTATCTTCAGAGCGATCCAAAGGCGTGAAATCCTCGACGACATCCGCTCGACGAGCAGTGGATGGTTGCTGCCAATCCGGCTCGGTATCCTCAGCCTTGAAGGCGTTTATCTCGCCCATAAAGTCTAAGATTTCACTCATCTGCTGAGCGACTTGCTCAAGGCGATCTTCTTCGACTGTTAGCCGAGCGAGTCGGGCCATTTGTCGAACCGTTTCGGTGTCGACTGCCATGATGCTCTAAGCGTTGGAGCCGAAAAGGCCGGCGAAAAACCCGGACTCGTCCATTCCGGCGAGCTGCTCGAGTTCTCCGGGGTCGAGCAGCACGGCGCCACAAGTACAGCGTTCTATCTCGACGCCCTTGTAATGCTGTGTTTTCATGTCTTCGCCACACTTTCCGCACTTGTGAAAGTGCAAGGTTTGAGCGGCCTTACAGGCGGCTTCGGCATCCTCGATCGCAGCGATTTCACGCAGTTTGGCGAGCTGCTCCACGGCTTGTTTGTGGAAGTACTCTGCTTCTGATGTGCTGACATTGGATGACATGGAGGCTCCAGGAGTGTTTGATGATGAATCGTAGCGTTGAGTCAGCCTTGAATCAAGGCCAAAGCGGCGTGGCTACACTCATTCGGCGCTGTCGGCACAAGCTGGGTCATCATCACAGTCCCAGTCCTCACAGTCGAGGTAGCCATCGCTGTCGTTGTCGATACCATCGTCGCAAACGGTTTCGCTTTCTTCGCTGCCGCCTTCGCCGCCG
>DBIS01000208.1 GCA_002296975.1 Deltaproteobacteria bacterium UBA796
GTAACGAGTATCGTTTACAGGTTTGTGGCGTTGCGAATGCGAACGATATTGAGATCGTTTTGCACGATGCCAACGGTATCGAGCTGATGCGTGACGAGTCGAATGATCGGGAGCCGATGGTCAACTTTAAGCCCTCCAGCACTGACACCTACTACATCGCTGTGTACGCCTCTGGTCTCCAAAAAGGGCAAGACAAAGCAGGTGTGGCGATGGCGGTCACCTACAAGTAGGGGCTGATGGAGAAAGCCAGCCTGGAAACCCGATTTCTCGACGCGATCGGTGGTCGGGGGCGCGATCTTGATGAAGTCCGCTTTGCTGCGGATTTTAGCCTTTTGGTGGTCCGAACATTGGGATTGGTCAATCCTTCTGTCCTTGTGCGGAAGACCATCGAGGCGGCGGTATCTCGGCAGTTTGGCTGGGAAGATGATGATGCTCAGGCTCTGGTTGTTTTGGCCCTGAGCCCCGGCTTTCGGGATGGGCTTCGCGAAGAGGAAATGTGGGCCTTTTCACAGCGTTTTGGTGAGGTTGCGGCAGCGGTCGTTCGCTCTAAAGACAAAACCACGGGCATGGCGGATTTTGCTAAACGCCATGGTCCCGCAGCGTCGTTGGCCTTGCTCGATGCATTGTTTGCCGTCGCGACAGCGGACACCCATGTGAACTTGCGCGAAGTGCGGCGTCTTGAAGAGGCGGCTGAAGACCTCGATGTCGATCCGGTCTTGGTCGCGGCGCTGTTGCTCAAGCACGACGATCGCATGGCCTTGGGAGAGATGCGCTTTGCCTTGACCGGCCCGCGCATGACCATCGGCCGGCGCATCGGCTCGGATATTTTACTCTCAGACCCTCAGGTGGCCCCTCGACACGCAGTGCTGGAATCCAGTGCCGATGGGTGGCGGGTCAGCGATGGCGGGAGCGGTCGGCCCACGGTTTTGAACGGCCGGCCGGTTAGTGCGTCACCTTTGGCCGATGGTGACCGCCTACAGGTGGGACCATACACGCTTGTGTTTGATGGAGAGGCCCTGGTGGCCTCTTCTGCACGGCAGTTCTCATCGCTAAGCATTCGCAGCCTAAAGCACCAAATTGACGGTGTGTCACTCATCGACGATGTCAGCTTTACGGTGTTTTCAGGTGAGGTCATCGCGGTGGTTGGGCCATCTGGGTCTGGTAAAACCACCTTGCTCAACGCGATCAATGGCATTGCGCCTGCAGACGCTGGCGAGGTGTTGCTCGACGGGCAATGCTTTCATGGGTTGGTGGCGCGGGACAGCTCCTTGGTGGGCATTGTGCCCCAAGACGATTTGGTCCATGCGGAGTTGAGTGTCGAGGAGAGCCTGTTTTACTCCGGCCGGCTCCGGCTCCCATCCTCGGTGACCGACGCTCAGGTTTGGGAACAGGTCGATCGGGTGCTGGCCGAGTTGGGGTTGCAGCCCCATCGGCACAGTCGCATCGGTGATGTTGCGCGCCGAGGCATTTCTGGTGGTCAACGAAAGCGGGTCAACCTGGGCCAAGAGTTGATGAGTCAAAGCACGCGGGTTTTGTTTTTGGACGAGCCCACCAGTGGCTTGGACCCTCGCGCCTCTCAGGACATCGCCAGCCGGGTGCGCCAACTCGCAGACCGGGGGCGCATCGTCTTTTTGGTGACACATGACCTCACACCAGAAATCATGAACGCTGTCGACCATATGTTGGTGATCGCGCCAGGTGGGCGCTTGGCCTTTTTTGGGCCACCGGCCAAGGCGTGTCGGTGGTTTGACGTCGCCACACCCGATGGGGTTTTCAATCGATTTGGTGATCGTGCCCCAGCGGTCTGGGCCTCGGACTACCGGAAAAGCGCCGATGCACGAACCTATGTTGAAACCCGTGAGCAGTTGTTGGCTCTAGAAGGTGTCACCCGTTCGGGGGACTCGATTCAAGACAACCCGCGCTCGCTTCTCGCCCAAACGCGGGCGCAGTTGGCCCGGTACGCCAAGGTTAAAGTGAGGGACCGCACGGGCATGGCTGTGTTGCTTGCCCAGCCTCCATTTTTGGCCGCGGTGATGTGGTTGGTCTTTCCTCAACCCACGACATCCCTCATGTTCATGCTTGCGCTGTCCTGTTTGTGGTTCGGCATGTCCGCTTCAGTCCGGGAGCTCATCTCCGACCGTGTGATTTGGTTGCGTGAGCGCCGTGTCGGTTTGAGTGTGCTTCCTTATTTGTTTTCCAAGGTGGCTGTTTTGGGTGGCCTCGCGACCGCCCAATGCCTGGCGCTGACCGGATTTTTATTTTGGGTGCTCGATATGAGCAGCTTCGGCTATGACTTTTTGGCTTTGGGGTCTGTCGGGGTGTTGACCGGCTTGGTTGGCATGTCACTCGGTTTGCTGGTGAGCGCGTGTTGGACCAGCTCAGAGGCCGCTGTGGGCACCTTGCCCTTGTTGCTCATCCCTCAAATCACGCTCTCATCCATTATGGTGTCTGTCCGCTCGATGGGTGAGTTGGCCAAGTTGTGTAGCTGGTTTACCGTGCAGCGCTACGCCTTCGACGCTGTGCTTAAGTGCGGAGACGAGCTCGCCTATTTCAAATACGGAAAATGGCAGCGCCAAGGGGTCCGTGGATTTCTGTACGAGTTGGGCTTGAAGGACTCCTCGAAAGCCGACGATATGGGCTTGAGTCTCGCTGAGCTATACGGTGCGCTCGGTGGATTTTCGCTGGTCTTTTTAGGCATCACGGCAGCGCTTGTCTGGGCTCGGGGCCGGCGTGGCTAGATCGCAGGATGGGTGCTGTTGGCCTGAACGCGCTCTGAGGCTTGTAGATCCAGAACATAGCGAGTCATCGTTTTTTGATAAAACTGGAACTGTGCAGCATTTTCGAATCCCCAGCTTTTTAGTTGTCTGTTTGCGCCCACATTGTCCACCTCGGTGGTCACACAGACATGTCCATGGCCGCGGGCGAGCAGCTCGTCGAACAAAACCTTGTTGATATGGCCTGCAATCCGTTTTCCCCTGAGCCCTGGCTCGAAACTACAAAATAAGCTCTCGGCCATGCCCTGGTTTCCAGAGACCTCGGCGTAACGTGCGGTCCCCAGCAGGCTGCCCCAAATTTTTGGATTGAGAATCTGAGGAAAAGCCGCGAGGGCCAAGGCCGGCCACACCCTTCTGAAGGTTGCACTCATCATCGCGCTCGTGTCTTGACTCCCAGCGATAAAACCCCGAACAGCACCGTCTTCTTGGTACACAAAGCCTAAAAATCGATGGTCATCGATCAGCGCGGTGTAAAGGGCGGTCAGAAAGTCCGGCCCGAGCTTGGCCCATGTGGATTGCCCCATCGCAGCATGGTGAAGTCGTCCGACCGGAGCAGCGTCTATGCTGGCCATCGGGCGAATGCTGGCCATCACTGCGGGGTCGACGGTGAAGGGTGTCAGGCTCATTCGTCGGTGTGGGCCCGGATGGTGTCCAAAAATGGCGTTTGATGGATGGCTCGGTGTTGTGCCGCCAAAAAATTGCCGATTGCATTTTCAAAGTCGGTGGAAAAGCTCTCGTTGAGCAACCTTCGTGCGAGGGTGACCGCGACATTGTGGATGGGGCCAAAGGCCTGGATGGTTTTGGACAAAGCCTCGTCGATATCAGTAGAAACCATCGAGACGAGCCCCAAAGAGAGGGCTTCGTCGGCACCGATTTTTGGGCACTGCATAATCAAGCGTTTTGCGTGGCCTAGGCCGATGCTTTTGGCCAGTCTAAAGGTCGCCATGCCCGGAAGAAAGCCCAGATGGACCTCGTTGAACTGAATATCGCATCGGGGGGTCGCGATAACAGCGTCAGCGACCAGCATCAGTTGTGCGCCGCCCCCGTGGCAGTCACCATCGATGATGGCGATAATGGCCTTGGGCAGACGCTCTATCCGAGCACAAATTTTCTCCCATTTGTTGAAGCCATGGATGTCCATGGGCTGGTCTGGCCGAAACTCAGCGAAGTCGATGCCGAGTGAAAAACAACCGACTTGGCCCCTCAACACCACGACTTTGGCGGTGCTGTCATCTTCAAGATGATTACAGATTTCAGTTAATTCTCGGACCATCTCCATATTGATGCGGCTTTTCGCCAAGGTGACGGTGGCGATGTCGCCATTTTCTTCAAAAGTGAGGGTCTTGTACATGCTGTGTTTACCAGTGTAAAAGGGCAGTTTCTATTGTAGAGCCGGGTCCCATGGTCATCATTACCGCGCGGTCTCCTGGACGTATTTTCCCCTCATTTACCAGCTGTTGATAGCTGAAAAGAAAGCTGCCGCTCCCGAGGTTTCCGAAGCGGCGCAAAATGTTTACCGTGTGACGCACATCGAAATCGGTCAATCCGATATTGTATTTGATGGCATCGATCACCTTTTTTCCACCGGAGTGGATGATCCAATGATCGATGTCTCTGCGCTTGAGCTTATTTCGGCTCAACAGCCCGTTCACCGGGGTTTCGGTGTGAATCCCTAAAACATAGGGCACATCGCGATCGAGGTAAAACGAGAACTTCCCGTGCTCGGTGGACCAGTTGTAGCGCATGGCACCCCAAGCTTGCGGAATGAGGTGGCTGTAAAAGTCCACCACTTGCGGCAGCGGGAGGGGCTGTGTTGGTCCATCGGTATCGTCTGCGCGCAAAAGCACTGCAGCACAGCCATCGCCGAAGAGGCTGTTGACCACCCCGGTGCCCATGGTGTCGTCATAAACGTACAGGGCTGAGTTCACTTCGCAGCAAACCATCAGGGCGAGCTTTCCGGGGTTGGCTGCGCACCAGTTCGCTGTGGGGTTGAGGCCGTTGAGTCCAGCATTACAGCCCATGCCCACGATGTCGGTGCGGTGGCAATCCACCCGAAAGCCCAGGTGTTTCACAAACATCGCACTCAGGCCTGGCAGCATCATTCCCGTCGACGTAATGCAGCATAGGTAGTCGATATCACCGGTGGAAAGGCCTGTATCCGTAAGGGCCTTCTCGATGCATTCGCGGCCGAGCTTCAAGGACCACACCCGGTGCTTGCGCAAAAGTGTGGCCTGGTCCTCTTGGGGAACGCCGGCCTCGTCAGCCTCGGGCAACACCAGATGTCGGCCTTGAATGTGGCTGGCCTTAAACATGCTTTTGACCATCGGGTTCGCCACACGGTACAGGTCTAAGATGTCCTGTTGGGTGTACCAGTTCGGGGGGTTGGCAGTCCCAACCGACAAGATTCGGGCGTGTCTTGAGCGCATTACCTGTTCAGTTTGCCAGTAAATCAACGATTTGCGGTATTCTGCTCAGACCTCGACCCACGGTTTTTGGTCATGTCTGAAGCATCCGATCCCGACGCGACCGAAACTGGTGACAGTCCAGAGGTGGCACCTGTGGCCTCCGAGGCCGAAATTGGCGCCGAGAGTGGCGGTGGTCTGCTCGACCAACTCGATGCTGAAGATGCAGCGGAAATTATTGAAGAAGATGTGCCCGAGGAGATCCGTTCAGAGGCAGCCGTCGGCGCAACCGAGTCTGGGGTCGCCACCAACAATGCCCTGCGCGCGCTCTCTCGTGCAGCGCGCAGCTTTTTGTTGTACGAGCCTCGGAATCAGGCGATTCGGGACTTTTTGCAGGACTACCGCGAGAATATGCAGGCGACCCTCGCGGCGTACGGCACGATGGCATTGGATATCCGCCCCTTCGAGATGACCCGCGGTGGTGAGGTCGTTTACCTGGAGCGAGAGCGAGAGCGGTCCTTGGCTTTTCGCCTCTTTCGGGATGGTGTGCGGCGGATCACGATTGAGCCCGAAGTCCCATGGGCGGAGCTGCTTCGACTGCTGGAGATTTTATCGATTCGTTACAGCGGGATTCGTCAGTCCGAGGACGATATCGTCACCCTGTTGTGGAAAGCCGGTTTCAAGAATATCGCCATCGTTGCGGTAGAGGGCTTTGTACCTGAAGAGGAGCACCCCGAAGCCGCTGACGAGCTGCACAGCGCCAACCGGCCAAAACGGCGGCGAACAAAGTTGGGTGTCGCCCATGTCGATGCACCGGCTGACTTTGACCAGCCGCTTCCTGAGTTTCTGAAAAAGGCGACCCCATGTTGGGTGGATGTCGACCCTGAGCGGGTGTCGGCCTTGGTGGCTCAGGCGGGGTCTCGGAAGTTGCCGGAGACTTCGGTACATTTGATCAAACGTTTGTTGAGCGTGGTCGCCGATCCGCTCGACCCCACAGGTCTGGATGATGTGGTGCCGTTGATTAATGAGGTTCGAGATTTTTTGCTCTCAGAGGGTCAACTCGAGCACCTGACTGCGCTTGTTGCGGTGGTTGAGTCTCATCGGGAGATCGACACCGAACGAATAGATAGAGAGTTGGCCAAATTTGCCGACACCCGTGCGCTCCGTCGGATTCTGAAGTCGGTGTCCAAGGGTTCCGAGGGCGTGCCACCAGAGCTGCTCTCTTTACTTGAGATGATTCCTGCCGACCACCTTGAGCACCTAATGGACCTGCTTGTTGAAGAGCGCGGGGCCTCGTCGCGACGGTTGACTCGCATGTTGATCGAGCGTTTTGTCCGTGAGGCCTGGGACCCAAGCTTTGTCTTCGAGCGCATGCATCAGGAGTCTCCAGGCGTGCTGGTGGACATACTGCGTGCGACCAGCCGGGCTTTGGCGGGCAAGGTTGTGGCCGAGGCCGTACAGCTCACCTCCCACCCGGCGCTCGAGGTGCAGATGGAGGTGTTGTGGGTGCTGGGTCGAGCAGAGGAAGAAGCCCTGGTCGAAAAAGCACTTTTGGGTATGCTTTCTAGCCATTTTCAAGAGGTTCGAGTTCGGGTTTTGGAGTTTTTCGAGGAGTACGGGTCGGCGGATGTTTTTGAGCCAACGGTGGCCCTCGTCAAGCGTTTATCCACACGTGGAATCACCGAGAGGGAGTGTCTTGCTGCGGGAAAATTGCTCGCGGCGGTGCGGCCAGACGAGGCCAAAACTTTGTTGATGGGTTGGATTAAGCCCCCGGGGATATTCAAGCGTGTTGTGGAGATGCCAGGGGCTCAGGCGCTCCAGCGAATCGCACTCTATGGGCTGGTTTCTTTGCCTGGAAAGGAGGTCGACAAGGCCATCCGATGGCTCTCCGAACGTTGTGCTGAAGAGATTTACAACTTGTGTATGAAAACCCTGGTTCGCCGACGAAAAGAGGGGGTGAGCAGTGATGGATGAACAAGACGAAACCGTACTCGCCGAGCCGGAGAGCGAGAACCCCGAGGCTGAGCCCAGCCATGATGCAGAGATTCTCGAGTCTCAAGAGCGTTTGGGGGTGGCGCTAGACAAGGCCCGTGCGGGTGAAGACCGCGCCCTCGCCACAGCGGTTCGTGAAGATGGCGAGCGCTTTGTACGGGTGTTTTATGGACTGCTGCGCATGTTGAGCCTTCATGACCTCGGCAACGAAGCATTCTCTCGACCCATCTCGGATTTCGTTCAGACCACCAACCAACTGTGTGAATTGCTGGGGGCGGTCAATGTGGTCTCGGTAGAGGAGCAGGTGTACATCAACGACCTTCGGATTCGCTTTAATGAGAGCGCCGAGAGCGGCCGGATGTTGGGCGTAGAGTTGATGCGGCACCGGATTGGTGGCATCACCATTCATGAGATGTTGAGC
>DBIS01000144.1 GCA_002296975.1 Deltaproteobacteria bacterium UBA796
TCGATCACCCAGTCATAAAGCTCTCGGTTGTCCTGAAATTCAAGGCTGCACAGGGAGTGGGTGATGTCTTCGAGGGCATCCTCGAGGGGGTGAGCAAAGTCGTACATTGGGTAGATGCACCACTTGTCTCCGGTGCGGTGATGCACCACGTTGCGAATTCTGTACAAGGGTGGGTCTCGCATTTTCATATTCGGGCTGGCCATATTTCCCATCGCCCGAAGCACGCAGGTTCCGTCCTCGAAATCCCCATTCGCCATGCGCTCAAAGAGCCTCAAATTCTCCTCCACACTTCGGCTTCTACCAGGGCTCTCGGTACCGTGTGTGGTGACTGTACCCCGGATTAAGCGAAAGCTTTCCTCGGTCTCATGGCAGACATAAGCCTTTTTTTGCCGAATTAAACCCTTGGCCAGTTCGACCATTTTATCGAAAAAGTCCGAGGCGAAAAAGAGCCGTTCGCCCCAATCAAAGCCGAGCCAGCGGATGTCTTCTTTGATACCGTCGACAAATTCTGTGTCTTCTGCGACGGGGTTGGTGTCATCAAAACGCAGGTGGCAATGACCGCCAAAAGCGGCCGCCATGCCGAAGTCTATGCAGATGGCCTTAGCGTGACCGATGTGCATGTAGCCATTGGGTTCTGGAGGAAAGCGTGTGACCACCCGGCCGCCGTGGGTGTCGGCTGCGATGTCGGCTTTGATGATGTCGGCGATGAAGTTTGAAGCTTTATCGGTTGAGTCTTTGGGCACAGTGACCTCTTTTTGCAGTCCACATATCACGATCCGTCTTGGCACAAGGCGACCTGTTTGGCACAATGTGTTCTCCACCCTAATTGAGGGCTTCATGGGTATTCAAGCAGTCGTCCGTGGCCTCGTTGAGGGGCTGCTTGTGGACGGTCATCATCCGGTCGCAGTCGACCAAACCACGGCCGTATTGATGAGCCGAATCACCCATATGCCTGGGCTGATGGCATTCGGGATGAAGCTCCTTTTGGTGGTCTTTGATTGGTATGGGCTGCTTCGCGGTGGAAAACGATTTCGTTATTGCGAAGGTGACAAGCGCCTGGCCAGAATTCAGGAATGGGCGAACGCACCGATTGGTCCGTGCAGAGATATGGTGGAGTTTCACCGCAAGATGGGTGCTTTTGTGGCGCTCTCCATCGAAGCGGGTGAGCAGCCGTGAAACATATTGAATGCGACACATTGGTGATCGGTTCGGGGCCGGGTGGGGCCACCACAGCGGCCATGCTTGCGGGCGCCAATCGGGATGTGGTGCTCGTAGAGGAAGGTCGGCACCTGCACATCGACTCCAGCGCCGACCACAGTTTGGCCCAAATGAGTGAGAAATGGCGATCTTCAGGGCTGACAGCGGCTTTGGGGAAGCCGAAGGTGACCTATATCGAGGGTCGCTGTGTGGGGGGGGCATCTGAAAGCAACGCCGGTTTATTTCATGCCCCTCTTGATCCGGTGACCGATGCTTGGGCCCGAGATTTTGAGATCGCCGACTTTGATGCCGCATCGTTAGGCGATCACGTGGACAAGGTTGTTGACGAGATAGGCGTTAGCGCGCGCCCCAATGGTTTCAGTCCGGCCTCTCAACGGATGGCCGCCGGGGCCGACGCGCTGGGTTGGGGCTGGGCAGAGATCCAGCGTTTTTGGGCTTACAGCCAAGGTGAGGACGGCGAGTTTGTCGGTCACCGCCGCTCCATGAGCGAGACCCTGATTCCCCGGGGGCTTGCAGCCGGCGTGCGCTTGATGTCGCAGACCCGTATCGACCGGCTTGAGCGCGTAGGTCGGCGTGTGACCGCTGGCATTGGGCTCACCGGTCTTGGCGGGCCGGATGTAGAGCCTGTACGCATTGACTGCAAGCGCGTGGTGGTGTGCGCCGGGGCGATTCAAACCCCTCGATTGTTAAGGAATAGCGGCTGGACACATGTCGGCGATGGGCTCACGCTCAACCCGATGGTGCGCATCGTTGCCCGCTTTCCAGAGCCAGTGAATGTGCCAGCCTTTGGCGTGCCGGTTGTTCAAATCGAGGCATTCAAGCCCGCGATGACACTCGGGTGCTCTTATTCTGCACCGCCCCACCTGGGCATGTGGCTCGAAGGCAGCCCCAGAGAGGTCCGACGCCAACTCGAGGATTGGGAACATTTGGCGGTCTTTTATGTGAAGGTGTGCGGTCAAGGCGCGGGGAGTGTTCGGACCATGCCATTTTTTGGCGATGCCCTGGTTCGATACAAAGCCCACCCCGACGACTTCACGCAGATCGGGATCGGACTAAGGCGTTTGGCTCAGGCGCTATTCGCTGCAGGGGCCACCGAGGTTCACAGTCCCTTGCCAGGTGCAGCACCGCTTACCCATACCAGCCAGGCTGGGCAGATGGAGCGTATATTAACCCCACGCAACGCCAGCTTGTCCGCGATTCATCTTCACAGCACCGTTCGGATGGGTGAAAATCGCAACCGGTGTGGCGCGGACTCCCACGGCCGTCTTTTTGGAGCCGACAATGTGTACGTGAATGACAGCAGCCTATTGCCAAGCTCACCAGGGGTGAACCCCCAAGCGACCATTCTCGCTATCGCCCGGCGAAATGTGTGCCGCTGGCTCGATGAGTAATGGCAGGGCTGGGTTGTGCGCAGGTCAGCTCAGTACATCCAGGGAAAGCGCTTGAAGTCTTGTGGGCGTTTTTCGAGGAAGGCGTCGCGGCCTTCTTGGGCTTCTAAAGTTCCATATGCGAGCCTGGTGGCCTCGCCGGCAAAGACTTGTTGGCCCATTAAACCGTCGTCGATCATATTGAATGAAAATTTGAGCATCCGTTGTGCGGTGGGGCTCTTGGCGTTGATCTCGGCGGCCCACTCTAGCGCGGTATTTTCAAGTTCGGCATGGGGGATGACGGCGTTGACCATGCCCATATCGAAGGCATCTTGGGCGCTGTAGTTTCGACCCAAAAAGAAAATTTCTCGGGCGCGCTTTTGGCCAACTTGCCGTGCGAGGTACGCCGAGCCATAACCACCGTCAAAGCTGGCGACATCGGCATCGGTTTGCTTGAAGATCGCATGTTCTTTGCTGGCCAGGCTAAGGTCTGCGATCACGTGGAGGCTGTGCCCACCGCCGACTGCCCAACCGGGGACGACAGCGATGACGATCTTTGGCATGGTTCGGATCAAGCGTTGGACTTCCAGAATATGAAGTCGGCCGAGCCTTGCAGGGTCGACCCCTTCCGCGCCCTCGTATTTGTATCCATCCTTCCCACGAATTCGCTGGTCGCCGCCAGAGCAAAATGCCCATCCGCCGTCTTTTGCGCTCGGGCCGTTTCCGGTGAGCAGCACCGAGCCCACATCGGACCACATTCGAGCATGATCGAGGGCGGTGTAGAGCTCGTCGACTGTTTTGGGTCGAAATGCATTTCTGCACTCGGGGCGATTGAAGGCGATGCGAACCGTGCCTTGGTCAAGGGCGCGGTGGTAGGTGATGTCCTCGAAATCGAAGCCCTTTACGGGGCGCCATCGTGAGGGGTCGAAGATGTCTGAAACCATGAGAACCTCCAGGTTGCAGTGTTTAGCCCGTCTCGAGGAAGTCCAGCAAATGTTGACATCCGGTTTGAACCAAGTCGAACACCTCGCCAAAGCCCCCGACGTAGTAAGGGTCGGGCACATCTCGTGAATATCCGGGTGGGATGAAGCTCAGCAGCAGTCGGGTGCGCTCAGGGTCTGCGCCCATCGCGATCAGGTGTTTTAGATTTGCAGTATCCATGGCGATAAGCCAGTCCCATTGCGTCAATTCGTCGGCTTGGATTTGGCGGGATCGCTGTGAGCTTATGTCCATGCCATGTTGATGGGCAATGTGGATGGAGTCTGGGTGGGGGGGCTCGCCAGCGTGCCATTTCCCTGTGCCAGCTGAATCGATGGTGTACAGGTCAGCAAGGCCCTCCGCGCCAATCAGAGCAGAGAATGCGCCCTCTGCCAAGGGAGAACGGCAGATGTTGCCCAGACAAACCATGAGAACGCGAGTAGCCATAACGGCAGTCTATCCGGCGAAGGGCATGGACGGCCGCTCACATCACGATACACCTTGGTTTTGGAGTAGCCATGAGGATGTTTGTTGTTTTGGTCATGGGCCTGTTGGTGGGCGGACATGCGCAGGCCGCCGAAGCGTGGAGCCTGGTTGGGGTTTATTCAGGTGTCACGGTCGAGCGAAAAAATATGGCTGGGTCGGATTTGTTTGCCTTTCGTGGTGAAGGGGTGTTCGCTGCACCGATCGGTTTGCTGGTCACCGTTCTCAAGGAGCCTTCGATAGCGACAGAGTGGGTAGATTTGATGACCGAGCATACGGTCTTGCGCACCGTAGCAGAGCACAAGAACCTGATTTATGAGTCATATGCTTTGCCATGGCCCATCTCGGATCGGGACTATGTGATGTTTGAGTTGTGTGGCTATGACCCGGTCCAAAAGGTGTTTACCATCGACTATGAAAGTGTAGAGGATGCGGCTAAACCGCCAGATTCAGGCCATGTTCGTGCAGTCGCATTTCGAACTTTTTGGCGCCTTGATAAAATCGACGACACCCACACCAAAATCGTGGTTGAGGTCTTCACAGACCCCAAGGGACTGCTGCCTTCATGGCTGATTAATATCATCCAAAAAGACTGGCCTTGGCAGACCATCACGGGCTTGGTCAAGCGGGCAAACCAAGGTGATTTAAAGACGGACCCAATGCTGGTCGAGTGGTAGGAAAAATTCAATAGGCGCTGGTGCGGAACACGGGCTGAAACAAGGCAGTGTCTTTGGCGCAGTCTTTGGTGAGCGGGCAGTCTGTGCATCGGGCCGGCTCAGTCTCCAAGCATACTTGTCGCCCCAGTTGAAAAAACAAGCCGTCGATGGCTGCGATGCTGAGGTTTGTCTGTCTGGCTAAGGCCAAAATGGCTCGGCCCGTCGCTTGCCGAATCGCCAATTCTTCGGTGTTATCGACCCACTGTCTCGCGATGATACGCCGCCGAAGCTCAGGGTCTTTGATGGTCACCAGCCCAGTCCGCAGGCATAAGCGCATCATGTGATAGTCCACGATGGGCACGATGCTTTCTGGATCTCTTGGCTCTAAAAATCCCTCCGGCCGGGCGGCGAGGATGATGGCCAAAAGGTTGGCCTTTTTGGCCAGGGGGTCGGCCATGTACCCAGGGAGTTTTTTGAGGCTCTCCAACAGTGCGGCGATGGGCTTTGGTTGCGCGTTGGCGTGTGAAAGCATGGCTTTGTAGCCATTTTTCCAGTGACGCATCATCATGTTGGCGTGGGCGGCATGAAGGCTGGCGTGCAACTCCAGTTGAGGGACTGGGCAGCGGCCATTGTCGGCTGTGCATATGCGCTCAAAGAGGCCTGAGTCCATCGACATTCGTTCGGGCGTGAGCTGCTTAGGGTCTTCTTTGGCGGCCCGAGCGAAGGCGGCCCAGATAAAGTCGGAACCCTTGTAGCGTTTGCCGTCGATCACCCCGTACATTGGCCCCATCCAGCCTGTTGATGGGTCGTCGGCCCAAAATCCAAACTGGTGGAGGGTGGAAATACACAACATCGTAAGGGCTTGAGGGTGGCCCACGGGCAGGTGAGGTGGCCCGCTAAAGTCGAAGGCTGCAGATTGGGCGGTGGCCTTTATGATGGGGGCCAAGCTGCCCGTGGCCTCGCCAGAGTCGTTTGCGCGAACACCGACTTGTGCTTGTACCCAATGGCTTAAGGGAGAGCTCCCCAGTCCGCCGAGCACAATCGCTGCAGCCTGTAGCCCGGCCTGAACAGCCGAGGTTTCGCCGGCAACTGAGGCCCCGATATAGCCTCCACAGAATGCATCCCCAGCACCGGTGGGGTCGACCACATTGACCGCGATGGCGGGGTGTGACCCGCTGTTTGGCCCACCATGTACGGTGACGCCGTTTGGGCCGTGAGTGACCACAACCGTTGTATTGCAGTTTTTTGGGAGCCCCTCGGGACAAAGTAGGGCGAACTCCCGGTGATTTAAAAAGAAGACGTCGACGGCCATCAGAAGCTGGAGGCAAGCGGCCTTGTCCTCGGCGATCATGGCTTCTGTGGTGCCGGCGGAGCGGGTGCCTCGCCAATCAGGCGCCATCTCTGTGATGTCTTTGAGCATGGAGAGTTGTTTTTTGGTGGAAAATCCGATGCTTGCGATATGTATCCAGCGGGTGGTGTCGCCCAACCAGTGGCTGGGGATGTCTGCTGAACACAGGCCTTGTTCGAGGCCTGGGGCGATGCCGGAGTAGCTGGCTTGGTCTTCGGCGTCGTAGCTGATGCGGAAGGCCGGGAGGCTACCTTCATGGGGGCTCAGGCCTTCTCGAAACAGTCCGCCGGGGCCAAAGACGCCGGTGGCCATGGCAGGGAGTTGGCTGGGCACACGGGCGACGATACCCACCGAGGCGTTGGCCCAGCGTGCTGCGAGGGCTGAGATATAGGCTGCGCCGCCGATCACTTGGTGTGCTGTACCATCCCGAAGCACCACATCTTGGGTCGGGGAGCCGATAAAGACCAGCTGTGGGGCAGTGGGGCGATTGCTGTCCATGGCGTCTCCTGGCCCCCGAGTTTAGCGCGTTCGCGACCGTGTTAGTGCTTGCGCTCTCCTGAAGGAAATCTCCCCATGTCACAAGAGCTCACCGTAAAGCGCGAAGAATATCGCTTCAGCCTAAAGATGCTCAATGCGGGTGCCACGGTTTTGCACCGGCTCGGCTTTCCTTTTGGTCAACTTGGAGAGGCGTCTCTGCTTGAGGGCGCACGCAAAGCCACTGGGCTGCAGGATTGGGGCGGGGAGCATTTTTTAGAGCCGCTTCGGGTGATGCTCGGGGATGTAGAGGCTTCGTCTCTCACCACCTTGGCACGCATCTCCACCCGGGACATCGGGCTTCACTGTTTGGGCAACCGCCTCAAGCTCACCGCATACTTGAAGCGCAACCCGCATGTGAGAGATCACCAAATAAAGAAACCATTATTCATAATTGGCTTTCCGCGGACGGGCACCACCGTCCTTCAAAACTTGCTGGCCCTCGATCCCGATCGCCGGGCGCTTCCGTTTTGGGAGTTGATGAACCCAACCCCTTTTCATGCTGACCGCGCCAAGGACGAAGCGGCGCGTATTCGAGCGGCCAAACTCAAGCTGCGCATCGCGTATTGGGTGTTGCCCGAGATGGCACAGGTACACGAAATCCGAGCGGAGTCTCTCGAGGAGTGCTGGCCGCTATTGGCCAATGGTTTCACGGTGATGGCCTGGGATATGGGAAGCGGATGGCGCCGGTATGGTGAGTGGCTCTTGGGTCACGATATGCGCGCCAGCTATGGGGAGTACAAGCAGTGTTTACAGGTGATGGCTCAGCGTGTGCCTGGCAAAGAGTTTGTTCTCAAGTGCCCCGACCACCTGTGGTTTGTCGATGCGCTGGTCGACCAGTTTCCGGACGCCTGCGTGGTCTGGACCCATCGCGACCCCGTGGCTTCGATCGCATCGTATTGCTCCTTGATTTCCCTCAACTGGCGGCTGATGTACGGAAAATTTGATCCACTCGAGGTGGGCGCACACATCGAAAAACGTTTCCTAAATGGAATCGAGCGAGCGATGGCGGCCAGAGAAACCCTGGGCGAGTCTTCTTTTTATGATGTGGACTTTGTGGAGCTGTGCCAAGACCCCGCCTCTGTTGTTGGCGGTATCACAAAGCACTTTGGGCTCTCAGATATTCCAAAAACGGCGATTCAGACCTATTTGGACAACAAGCGTGCGGATTCGAAGGGAGCACATAAATACAGTATCGAGCGTTATGGCTTGAACGTGGGGCGGATTCATGAGCGTTATGCGGCCTATATCGACCGCTTTAATATCCCAGTGTCCAAGGCCTAGATGTTAGAGGGGCTCAACCCGATCGGGCTTGCCGTGCCCATATTTTTGGGACTGATTGGTCTGGAGTACGCCTATTCTCGCTGGCACGGGCTGGAGAATTACCGATTTAATGATGCCA
>DBIS01000138.1 GCA_002296975.1 Deltaproteobacteria bacterium UBA796
TTTGGGTGGGTTCGAGGTACCACGGTCACGACGGATTTGATGGGGCTTGTGGGTATCAGAAGCGCAGAGTACCGGCGATTTGCGGCCGAGCCGAGCCCAGGAGATCGATTTCGGACATGGGGCCCGGTGTGGTCCAAGAATGAATTTCGGGGCAAGGCTGTGGTGCCCGAAACAGGTGGGCTGGTGGGGCTAGCGGCTTGTCCAGGTCATGTGGAAGCCCGCGTTGTTCGGGTGACAGACCCAAACAATGCCGGAAATGTAGACGGTGCGATCATGGTGGCCTACCGCACAGATCCCGGTTGGGTACCGCTCTTTCCGCGGATAGCGGGGTTGGTGGTAGAGCGCGGAAGCTTGCTCAGCCACTCCGCTGTCGTCGCCCGAGAGATGGGAATACCCACGGTGGTCGCGGTGCCGGGGGTGATGGACGCTTTGGCTACAGGTGACATGATTCGCCTGGATGCGGTGGCGGGCACCATCGACATCATGGGCAAGTCCGGATGAGTCAGCACGGAACAGAGGCCACCCGTGCAGCATTGGGTGGGCAGATTTCCTATGCCCAGTCTTGGAAAGACCCTGCGGTGTTGCTTGGCGGTCTTCGGGTGAATGCTGATGACGATGTGTTGAGTGTTTGTGCTTCGGGCGACAACAGCTTTGCCTTGGCGATTGCGGGTGCGCGCAGTGTGACCGCCATCGACCTATCTGGGCCGCAGATTGCTTTGGCCAAGCTCAAGCTCGCCGGGGCCAAACATCTAAACTTGGCGCGCTTTCACTCTCTGCTGGGTCTGAGTGGTTTGGGGCAGCGCATTTATTTGTATCATCTGCTTCGGCCGCATTTGGACGAGGCCACAGTGGCATTTTGGGATGCCAACGAGGCGTTGATTCGAGAAGGCCTGCTCGGCTGTGGCAAGTTTGAGCACTATCTGAGCTTGTTCCGTGACCGCATGCTTCCTTTGGTTCATCGGCAAAGCACGGTGGACGAATTTTTGGATCTGGCCGACCTCGATGCACAGCGAAAGTTCTTTGCCGAACGCTGGAATAATCGCCGGTGGAGGGCTCTTTTCCGGGTCTTTTTCTCTCAAACTGTGATGGCACGCTCAGGCCGAAGCGCTGCACAATTCGCCCATGTCGAGGGGGCTGTGAGTGGTGCATTTCTTGAGCGCACATCCCATGTGATGCAGGAAATCCCAATCGCTAGCAACCCATATTTACAATGGATATTGGCGGGAAAATACCGTGATCTAGAGCACAGTCAGCCTTATCTTTCAGCTGAGGGCCACAAGGCGTTGGGTATCGCAGCCGACCGCATTGAGTTTGTCCACGACGACTTAATCACCCACCTGGCTGGGGTTGAGGCTGGCACCTACAGCGCTTTTAACTTGTCAGATGCACCGGAGTATTTGAGTGAGGCTGAGAGCGAAACCTTGCTTCGTGCTTGTGTTGCCGCCTCGGGTGTTGGGGCGCGCTTGGCCTATTGGAACCTCCTGGTGCCGCGCTGGCGACCACCGTCGATGGCCAAAATGCTCAGCCGAGACACCGCCCTCGGTGAGCGTTTGATCCGCCAAGACCGGGCCTTTGTATATGGCGCCTTTCAAGTGGAGACAGTCGAGTGTTCGACGTTCAGCCACTGATCGCGCGCCTTGCTGCGATGCGGAAATCCATTTTGGCGTTCATTTTTATGCTCACGGCGCTATCTGTGGTGAGCGCAGCAGGTGTGGGTGTAGACAATGCCGTTGAGATTTGATTTCCGGCTGATGACCCTTCGCGCGGTGCCTGTTTCGGGGTGGACTTGGCCGTGGCACTCGTGAGTGCGCTGTTGTCTGACTTGCCCGTGATTCCGGCGTTGCTGGTGGTGAAGGACAGGAAGCGTCCTCGTGGCCAAGCCTTAGTTTGAGCCCAGCGCTTTTTCGATGGCCTTACGCAGCTTTGCGCTGTCTGGGGCAGTGGGGGAACGGTACCGGGTGATAACTTTTCCGTCTTTTCCAACCAAGACCTTCTCAAAGTTCCACAGCACGGGTGTGCGCCCCTTGAGCAAGAAACGGTAGAGGTCGCTGCGATCGGCGCCGTTGACTTTCTGTTTGTGAAGCAAAGGAAAGTCAACGCCAAAGTTTAAACGGCAAAACTGTTGAATCTCCTCACCATCACCGGTTTCTTGAGCGCCAAACTGATTGCAGGGAACGCCCACCACCACCAGGCCACGTTGGCCGTACTCGGTCCATAAAGTTTGAAGTGCGTCGTATTGGGGGGTGAAGCCACATTTGGACGCCACGTTCACAAAGAGCACGACCTGGCCGGACCATTTGGAGGTGTCGAAAGGCTCGCCGGAGAGCAAGGTCAATTCCTCGGGCATGGTCTGAGCTTGGGCGGGGCCGAGAATGGAGAGAAACATCAGCATGAATCCGAGGCAATAGTGGCGTGTTCCAATGGGCACAGTTTGAACTATCGTGATCTGTGGATTGGTGCTTCATGCTACCGTGATTCCAGATGGAGGTTTGATGCTACCCCTTTTAATATCGGTCCTAAATGTGGCGTTTGGTGGCACTTGTCCAGATTCATCCGCGTTGTGTCGGGAGGATCTAGTCTCTCACGGCGAATGTGTCGTGAACCAAGAAGTTTTGATACAAGTGGGTTGTCATATCAACCTTGAAGGCCTCAGCCTTTCCTTTGGTGACGCTGGCAGCTTGATCTTTAAGGGGGGGGCTCGGGTGTCCGCGAAGTCTATGGATTTGGCGGCACGGACATCGGACGAGGATGGGGCCGTGCTTCTGTCCCGTTGTGGGACAGGGGATTGTTCCGATGTGGTGTTCGAGATCGTGACTGACATAACGATTGGGGGCGATATTGATTTTTCATATGATGCTACGGACGAGGGTGATTCGAGCGACCATGGTGCCTCTTTGCTATTGCAGGCTGAAGGTGACATCACTGTTGTCAACGGGGCACAGCTTCGTGTTCAAGGCAGGAACAGTTCCGGAGGTTCAGGGGGCAACGGCGGAGATTTGAGCCTGATCGCTGGAGGCAATATTAGCCACAATGGCGATATTTTGGCCTCAGCTGAAAACCCGGGTTTGGTATTGTTTCAGGCCGATGGCGATATCTTGATTCATGCAGATTCCAAAATCGAGGCCAAGGCACAAAACCCAGAGGGTCGCGCGGGCCGCCTGGAGTTGGCGGCAGACAATATCTCCATTGGTGGGCGTATTTTGCTGAGCGAAAGTGGGGGCGCCAGCGCCGCCGGCGGCCAAATGGATGTTCGCGCCGTAGAATCGGCCACCTTCAGATCTTCAGCCGAAATCTTGCTCTGGGGAGGATCTGATCGCACCGGGGGCTCTTTGCGTGTGGATGGGGATTTTATCGAGGTGCATCCAGGCGCAAAGGTGGAGACCCACAGCGGCTTGGGTTCTAGGATTGGTGGCCGCATCTCGATGGTGGCCAAAGTTAATTTGTCCGTCCTCGGTTCGCTCAGCGTTAACGGCTCAGATACTGGTACTGGCGGTGAAATCGAGCTTATCGCCCTTGGCGACGTGATTATCGGAGGAACGCTGAAGTCCTCGGGACCAAATGGCCAGATTCACATTCAAAGTCGGAATGGCACCGTGGTGATCGATGACGCTTCGCTCACCTCGGGTGGTGGCCCACACCCTAAGGGGATCTTTTCCCGTGGACGCGGTGTGCGTGTGGATGGATGTAAGCTTGATATCGTCGGTGCTCTCAGCTTGGTAGGCGTGGGAAGTGCCACCACCATGATTGACCTTATCGATCGTGGCCGTGGCGATGATGGCCCTGATTGGGGCTCACTCTATGGGATTACCGTGACCAACGCGGCCCTGTATGTCGTGATGCCAGATGATCGGGCACTACCATTAGGAGACACGCCTTGGGGGATCACCTTGAATGCCTCAGCGATCGATTACTGGTTTGACTCCAGTATCGAGCGGTGCGTTGAGGGTGAGCGTTTCGAGCTTGATGAAGACCGCGACGGTTTTAACTGGGACCGTCTTACGGATATTGGTACCGATTGCGACGACTTTGAGGCTGAGATTTTTCCGGATGCAACAACCGGCTTTGGTGACGATGGTATTGATCAAAACTGTTCTTGCGGTGGGGGCAGTGAGGGTGCGCTCATTCATGGGTATGCAGGCTGGCTGATCGATGTGCTCGGTGCGGTCGATGACACATGTGATATAGACGATGCCGACGCAGGTGATAC
>DBIS01000256.1 GCA_002296975.1 Deltaproteobacteria bacterium UBA796
GTGGCGAGGGCAGAGGCAGAGGTGGACGCGGTCGGCGTGGTGGCGGCGAAAGGCAGGGCGGCCAGCGCCAAGGTGGCGAGCGGCACGGCGGCCAAAGGCAAGGCGGCCAGCGGCAAGGCGCCCAGAGGCAAGGCAGCGAGAACATGGACGCCAAACCTCAGCAAGAAGGTGGCGACGGCCAACGCAAGCGCAGACGCAGGCGAAGGCGGCGGAGTGGCTCAGAGGGTTCAGAAGGCTCAGGAACGCCCAACTGATACCGCTCGGCGCATCTAAAACATGAGCGCGGCTGAACCTGTCAGCTTGAAAAACAGGCCCAGGGTTTCCGAGGGGTTTTGGTTGGTTTGCTTGAGTCCGAGGGTGCTGCCCAAAGACAAAAACACCTTGTCGGTTGGCGTCCATGCACCACCGCCATGCAAGGTGGGCTGCAAGCCAAAGTGTGCCCAACTGGTGCCATCGTAGTCCACATATAGCCACTCGTTGGTGATACTCAGGCCGACCTGCGCGTACGGATACAGACGCTCTCCACATTGCCAACTCATCCCAGTTTTAAGCGCGAGGTTGGCCACCTTGAACACGTCGATGCAGCCCACATCGGGGTCGCAGCGCTCTTCAAAAACTTCGGATTCGATATGGTCTTCCAAGCCCTCTGTTTCAGCATGTTCTTTGGAGGCGGTCACCGGCGCTTTGGCCCGAATAAAGCTGAAGTCCACATCCACCCCCATGCGGGTGCGACCATTCTCCAAGGTTTTGGCAAAACTGCCATCGAGGCCCAGACTAAGGGCCGCCGCGCCGCCAACAGGGACCGGGGGTAAAAAGCTTGCACCCAAGCCCCAGTGCTTATCGCCTCGGTCAAAAAGCTTGCCCACCAACAATTTGGGAAACACCGGCGAAAACTGCGTATTTTCGGTCTTCCCTTCAAGGTTTTCTCGGGCCCCACCAAATGGGAAGGTGTGCAATAGACCGCCAGCCACAAGGCCCGAGTGGCGGTTGACCACTGCAGATGTGGCCACAGAGGAACCCTCCATCGCGAAACCCTGCTCCAATGAAGCCTGCGCCAAAAACCGATAAAAACGACCCGCACAATCCGGAGACTGCAGACATGCCGAAAAACCAGGCGTGCCACTGACGAGAGCCACCCCACCAAAACCAGGACTTGGTGCTGCCGAGGCTTGGCCAAAAACAGTCAGACCCAACACAATCAACCACATATTCACTCCAAAACTAGGGGAATTCAAGGGTGAATAACACGCTTAATCCTAAAGACATGACCCCGGGATTTCATGCCCACGCTATACTGTAAAGGCCCGCCCATCACGCCAAGAGGCCGCCCCACATGACGCAAAGCGCCTCTGCAGCCGCTCGGCGAACCCTCAAGTTTAAGCTGATCTCGGCCATGCTGGTCCTCGCCATCGTGGCCATCGCAGCAGAGTTGGCAGCACGGCGAGTTGGACCGACACTCCCAAGTCTTCGCCATCAAGACATCATGCAAAGCCACCCCACCCGCCTTTGGACCATGTCTTCGGGGGTACAGCAAAATGCCGGAACCATCGCCAACATTCACCCCAGCGGTTTTCGAGGTGCGGTACCAGAGGGCAGCCGACACCCTGGAGAGCAGCGGGTTTTGGTGCTGGGCGACTCAAGCTTTTTTGGCCACGGGGTCTCTGACTCCAACACCCTCGCGGTCAAACTCGAGGTCCAACTCAACAGCGAAGGGCAAAACATCACCGTGATCAACGGTGCGATGCTCGGCTACTCCACCGAACAAGCCCAGCTGCTTATGGACGAACAAGGCTGGGCCTTAGAACCGAGTCTGTTGCTGATTGGTCTGCTATGGAGCGACAACACCTGGGACGCATTCGCCGACGCCGACCTCATGCGCACAACCCGCGCCTTTTCAGGTAGCCCTTGGGCGAATTCCAGCTTTTATCGACTGCTCGCAGGCCTGCTCGACCGCGCCCGAGGGGGCACTGGCGCCCATATTGTCACCTGGACCAAAAACAGCGAATGGCCCACACAGGGCGTGCGGCGGGTGGGTGTGCGGCGCTATGCTGAAAATCTCGACAAGCTGGTGCGAGAGGCGGCCCGCAGAGGGGTCTCGGTCGCATTTATTGCCCCAGCCAATCGTGACACCGTCAGCCTGACACCCAAGGCCAAAGACTTCTCATGGGATATCTATTTTGAGGCGATGAAACAGGTCGCCAGCCATCACGACTTACCGGTCGTTTGGGTCAGTACCGTACTCAACAAATCCCTTAAAACCCATGGCTTAGACGCGCTCTTCATCGATAAAATGCACCCCACCCCCTTAAGCAACGCCCTAATCGCCGGTGCGGTCCATGCAGCCTTGGGCGAACGAAACTGGCCGGAATCTGCGATCCACGGGCGCGCAGAGCACCCCACGAACTTGGCTGATTTCATCGCAAAAGAACCACAAAGCCGAGAGGTCAAGACCCGACACCTCTCCCCTCAACGCCGTCTTTTTCCGCGATAAAAATACGCTTTTCTAATTTGGCAACAACAAGTGTTAATCTGAGGCCCATGTGGCGCGCTCTACCAATACTCATCCTGCCGATGGCCTGTCTTTCATCTGACCCAAAGCCCGCGGCGACCGACCTCGGCCCGATCAGCGACCCCGAGACCACACAAGACGGCGGCCCATCCACAGACACCGGCGGACTGCCCGCCACAGGTACCGTTAGACTCGGCGACATTCACAGTTGCCCCACGCCCCTGGCTGCACCCGAATACGAAGAAGTGGGCCTCGCCCTCGGCATCGATCCCGACGCCTTCGACCCCGCCGCCCCCGGTGGCCACGAAGACGGCCCATCTCTCGCCTTGGCCGACGTCAATAACGATGGATATTTAGAGCTGGTCATCGGCCGCCTAGAGGCCGGCGACTCTCGTTTTTATGTGGGCGGTGCCTTGGGATTTACCGAACGCTCAGGCATGATGCCCCCAGGTCGTTCGCCCCTATTTGTGGACATCAACGTTGACGGCATCTTGGATTTGATGATGGGTGGCATTCGCCCCTACCAGATCCACCTGAGCGCCAGCTTAGACGGCAGCGCTGTAGACCTCCCAGACTTAGACCCACCCGGCGTAGCCTCAGCCTCGACTGCACACGATTTTGCCCTCGCAGACTTTGACGGCGACGGCATTGAGGACGTCTATGTGGTGCGAACAGCCACGCCCCATGGCACAGGTGCCGTGACAAATGACCGCATGTTTCACCTGTATCCAGAGGGCATCGTGGTCGAAATGGACGCGATTCCCGAGTCGGTCGGCTTGCGCCATGGCTTTGACGGCCTGCCCTTCGATGAAGATGGCGACGGCGATATGGACATTTATTTGGTCCACGACCACGGTGCGACAGTCGGTGCGAGCACCCTGCTTCGGAACGATGATGGGGTTTTTATCGATGCCCGAGACACCTGTTTTTGCGAACTGTATGCCAGCGCCAAGGGCATCGACATCACAGACATCGATCGGGACGGTGAACCCGATGTGTTGATCTCCGGCAGCCCGATGAACACCCTACTGTCTCGAAAAGCCGGAAGCTGGGTGGATGTCAGCGAGGCCTCAAACTTCCGAGCGGACCCCGGAAACGGTGCGGGTTGGGGCGCTGTTTTTTTGGATGTAGACAATGACGGCGCCAAGGACATTTTGTTGGCCCAAGGCGACCGGTGGAGCCCGGGCATGGCCGACAGCACCCTCCCCGATGGAAACCCAGCCTCTTTCGATGTGCCCTTACGACTGCTTCGGCAATCCGATGGCCTGTTCACCGAAATTGGGCCACAGCTCGGCATCGACACGCTGGGCTCCTTTCGGGCTGTCGTCGCGACCGATATGAACAGCGACGGCATCGAAGACCTGGTGGTCACCCAAGTGTGGGGTCGCACGCTTTTATTTATGTCCAAGGGCTGTACGGCAAACAACTGGATCACCATCGACGCACCCCTGGGCGCTAAGGTCTCCGTGCGCACCGCCAGCGGAACCCAAACCGATTGGAGCCGTGCAGACCGTGGCCTTCAATCCACCGCGCGGGTGCCCTTACACTTTGGACTTGGTGCAGATACCGAGGTGCTCGAGATTATCGCTCAGCTCCCCGGTGGCGGCCGAATTGTAGCGCCAGGCCCAATCGCCCCCCGTCGCCGGGTCGACCTTCGCCCCTAAGACCGGGATTAGGTCGGCGGCCCCAGCGGAAGAAAGGGCACAACCGAGACTTGATCTGCAGCCTCGCGTCCATCGTCGTCCACAAGCTCCATGCGCATCACAGCGTCCTCACCCACAAATGGCGCCCCCGCTGGGTTGACCTGCCCAAGGTAGGCGTACAGCCCCGTCATGATCCATGCGCAGTCTCCTCGGATGGGGTCGGGCAACAGCTGCAGCCGATAGCGCTGGGCTGAGATGGTCTCGCCGCTGTAGTCCGGGGTGATGTCAAAATTGATGGCGACGACCCCAGTGGTGTTCAAGGTGCGGAGACTGCCCAAAATGTGGTGTCCATCCTGAGCCCCTTGGATAATCTGGATCGGGTCTCCATCATCGATGGCCTCAAAGACCGCCTCGCCGGTGCCGATCTCCACCATGGGCTCGCCGACAAAGCACGGGTCATCCTCTCCGGTATCGGTAATCCGAAGACCAGTATCAGCGTCGACGCCATCATCGCCTGGCTCTGTCTCATCAACACCCTGAGCGAGAATCTTAGACTCGCTCGAGCATGCGATCAGCGCCAACATGGCGGCGCCGAGAAGGCTGTAGGGAGGGCGAACCATATTGGTGAAACTATACCATGGCCAACCAACCCGCTCAGTTCTATGTTGTGGCCATGAATCTCCTACTCATCCTTGGGTTCATTGCCCAAGCCGCCACTTTCGGCTTTAACGACCACGGTAGGGCATTTATCGCCGTTTAAACCCGCGGGCCTTCGACACCACAACCGCAACCGTTCCATCCGCCGCCGCAGTGACCGTGTGACGATAAAACTGATGGTTGGCCCGATAATGTTTGTGGGTCCAAAAGACCAACACCGGACCATTTGGACCTTCACTAAGAGCAGGGGCGTCAACGGCCTCGAGAACCATACGGCGCTCAAACCCCTCCAGTTGACTCGCCTCAATGAGTGCCTTTCCTGTAGATTGGGTGGCGCACAACGCGAGCAAGGCCCAATCTGTAGCGGCGTGTGCGGCGGCCTTGGCGACGAAGCCCTGAGCCTCAAAAACTTGACTCAGCGAGGCCGAAACCATCAAGGATTCAGGGGAGGCAGTCACGAGCCAATATTGAGGGACTTCATAGCGGTCACGACTGGTGCTTTGTACACCTTGCACGGTGGAAAAGTCCCAACTCAGGGCCCGAAAACTGTGGTCAGTCTTCGGGCGCACCGCTGCCAAATGGTCGCGAAGGAGGTTCTCGGGGGACATGGCGGGCTGCTCCTGTTGAGCGCTATCTGCATTTGATTACGCAATAAATAAGACCATCACTGAACACAAACCGAGCCACAAAACAAATCGCGACCTCATCTATCACCTTGCAGCCCCTGGCCCTCAAACCAAGCCCTCTCGGCGGCGGTGAGTCTGGACCCCTTGGGCTCTGTTATGTGGTAAATCGCGTATAATTCTGCGAAGGTTTCACCCGGTGAACGCCACTGGTACCGGCTCATCTTCTCGCCGCCGCGGGTGGCGTAGGACCACCAACATTCCTGCCACGAATAGGCCCGGTGATACTCTCGGCCTGTGGTGTAGCCCATTGGCTCTTCCTCCCATGGATAGTCGTTGGGGCTGGCAGAAAGTTGGATTTGGTAAAACAAATGGCTCGTGGACAACACAGCGGTGAGTTCTTCGGCCGAACGCCAGGACTCGCCCCCTTTGATGTCGTACCCGAGGCGCTCCATCGCCATTTCGACCTCGGTCACCTCGGGTAAATACTGGGCCAAAAGTAAAATCAGCTCCCGAGCGACATCATGAGCGATGTCCTTTTCACCCGACGTTAGTTCGGCCGCATAGGGCTCGGCCATATGGTCTTCCAAGCTAAACAGTAATGCGGTCAGCCCCTCGGTGGTCATGTCATGCTTTTCCCATCCGAACAAGGCCATAAAGGAGGCGTTATTGGCCGAGTAAACCTCGTCTGCGTCGACCAGGTGGGCGATCTCATGAATGGCTGTGGTCGTCATCATCTCCAGGCCACGCAAGCGATCATTTTCATCGGTGTATTCGCCGCTCTCGATCTGGCTGGTGTCGTCCTGTGAGTAGGAGAGCTCCAGGTAGGAGTATTGGGCGTAGCCTGAACTGCTGTCGACCGTATGGGTGTCTTCAGTCATGATGTGGCTCAGGTGGGAGAGCACATGCTCCGGCGGCAGCAATTTCAAAATTTCGTAGAGTTTCTTGATACCTTCGGCGTCGAAAGTCTGCTCTGCGCTGGTACTGTCGAGGAACATTTCTGCATCTAAGTCGCCATCAGATCCGAGGCGCACCCCATAGCGAGCCTCAAAGATGATTTCGAGGGTGTCACGGTTGGTGGCGACCTGAAACCAACTGTCCAACATGCCATAAAGTTGAGCACTCTCGGCACCGAGGGCGTCGACCAGGGCGTCGAGCACAAGTTTGGATTGCGGGATCGCCAATTGTGCGAAAACCAACTCAGCTTCGGCTGAAGAGAGCGACCGTATCATGGAGACTGCGGCGTCTACCTTGGTGGCTTCGAGGAGCGTGTTCACCGCGCTCACTGGGTCGGTCGTTTGTTCTAAACTGGCGTCCCGACTGAGCATATTTGTCGCGGCGACGGACGGCGTGACTTCGGCGAGTTGGGCAGCCCCTGTGTTTATATCTGCGCTCAAGGCATCTGCGGGAGCGATGCTACCGGCGCCGTACAGCGAATCGACGGCATCTCGACCCGCTGCCACCGCCTCGCGCTCATGACCGCTGGAGGGGCTGGACACGCTCATCCCACCACCCGGGGCAGAGGGAATGCGGCCTTCAGCATCTTGCACCACATGGGTGAGTTCGTGGGCGAGCAGCTCGTCGCCGGCGCGTGAGCCGGGCTGATAGGCACCTGCGGCAAAAAAGACGTCGTTTCCAGTCGCAAAAGCGTGGGCGTTAATGGCGGCGGCAGCACCGGCCGCGGCGGAGTCGGTGTGAATGATAGCCCCTGAAATGTCCGTACCGAGCGCTGCGGAGAGTCGCGAGGCGATGTCGGCTGGGAGGCGCTGGCCACGACTGCGACGAATAAGTTCGACGGCAAGTTGCGCATTTCCGGATTGGGTCTGGCCCTCATGGCGGTTCAAAATATCAGTGGAGGTGGCGGCCCACTCGGGGGTGTGGAGGGTGTCGAACACCGCCTTGGGAGAGCCTGTCGGACCGTCGACGAGGCTATCAAGACCAGCGGTCGCCAGCGCCCACTCAGCCAAGACCAATATGCCCACGTCAGAGGTGCTTTGCCCGCCTAAGGCCGCAGAGACCAGGTCGTGGCCGTATTGCTGTTGCAGGCGTTGGGTGAGCGTATGGTTCGCGGTCTGGACATCGGTCTCCTCACCCTCAACCAGCTTTTGATGGCGTTGCTCTGGCTGGGGCCGAACCGCCTTCATGGCGCCATCTCCAGGTGGAATCAATTCACGCATCGGGCCTCCATCGGTGGGTGCGGTGCCAAGCCGTCAAAGGATAGGTCCCGTGGGGCAAGACATCAAGGGGGTGTTAGAAGCAAAGTCATGACTCAACGAACAAAAACTACGCTTTTGGCTTTCGCTTTGCTCCACCTCAGCACTTGGGCCGTTGGGGGCCAAGCATTGGCCGAGCCCACCTACACCATTCGCTGGGCGCAGATTCATCTTCCAAGCTCTGCCGCTGACCGCGCTGCTTTTGAGTTTGCTGAACAGGTCATGGCCGAAACCAACGGCGACATCGAAGTCATCATTCACACCCGAAAAGAGTATGAAGCGGTCGCGGGCAAGCGTCGAAACGCAGTGCAAATCACCCGAGACGTCATCAAAGGCAAGCTGGAGATGACCCAGGCCTACTCCCATGTCCTGGCCCGATACAGCCAAAAACTTCGTATTTTGGGTATGCCCTATTTGTTTCGAGACTACGCTCACGCAGAAAAAGTCTTTGAAGGCCCACTCGGCCACAGCTTTATAGACGCCCTCGAGCGAGACTCCCCCCTAAAGGCCTTCGGGGTTGCCTACAGCGGCGGGATGGGGGTCATCTCTACCCAAGACCTCATCGCCAGAGACCCCGCCGTTTTGGATGAGCTCCGCATCTTGATCAGCCGAGGCCGATATGCGCGAATGGCGCTGTACTTGGGTGCAACCTACGTCGTGGTCGGCCCTGACGGTCTGGTCCCTCTGGCCCAAGCGGACTTGGTGGACGCCGCCGAGACCACCGTGTCGTGTTTCGATGTTTACCAAGATTATCTGGTCAATAATGTCGTCAATGAAACCCACCATTTTTTGCTCACATCCATGGTGATCATCAACCAAGAATTCTACAAAGCCTTGCCCGAAAAATACCAGGAGATCGTCGCCAGGGTGGCCAAAGAAACCGTGGTGAGAGAGCGCGCTTGGAGCATCGCTGCCACTGTTGAGTCTCGTAAAAAGCTCGAAGCCCAAGGCATCACCTTTGTAGACTTGAACCAAGCTGAAAAGGATGCGTACAAAACCTTATTCGAGCCTCTTTATCCGTCACTGCTCAACGAGAATGAGCAACGTATCGCACAAAAAGTCCGCGCGATAGGAATGCCTAAACGGGGTCAGAAATCTACCCAAAATAGAGCCTCCAATTCAAGCCCAAAAAGCGACGTACAGCGCACAGAAAAGCCCGCAACAGCATCATCGACATCTTGTGCTGTTGCGCACACAGCCTCGAGCGCATGGCTCGGCGTCTTCGCATTCGGTATCGCACTCACACGACGGCGAACCCGCTAACCCTTAGCCTCCTTCGCAAACACCGATGCCAGAACCACAATCACCAGCATCCCAATCTAGGGCTGAGCAATCGAAATTGTCATTGCACTCGCCGTTTCCGAGTCTGCTGCTTGAGCCGCACTCCATGTCGCAGTCAAAAATACCAAGATAGCTGATACCGAAGTCTTCGGCCTCGCATTCAGAGCCGATGC
>DBIS01000140.1 GCA_002296975.1 Deltaproteobacteria bacterium UBA796
AGTCAGCGAAATCAGGTGGCGCCGGTAAGCGTAGAGGTCGACGAGGCAGTGGTAGAGTTGTGGGATGTGGGCCTCTCTGGGCTGGACCTCAAAATTGGCCATCAGGTGGTTCAGTGGGGGGTCGGGGACCAATTCAACCCAACCAACACCCTCAACCCCGAACGTCTAGACGACATCTTGCGCTTTGGGGACCAGTTGCCCAATATGATGCTGCGCAGCGATTACGCCATGGGGGCCATGTGGACCTTGAGCGGCGTCGTGGTGCCGATATTTAGGCCGTCGACTTTGCCTCAAAGTGCTGATATTGGTCTGGCCTTTACCGACCGAATCCCCGTGATTGAAGATGGGCTCCGCCGCGAGTTGCAAGCCCAACGCAATCTTGCCAATGCGCTCGGCTTCCCCACCATTGTGGATGAGGCCAATGTGGTTCTCCCCCCTGCAAGCTTGGAGAATATGGCTGGCATGATTCGATTGGCGGGTGCTGTGGGGATGACGGACTTGGCGGTGTCCTGGTACACCGGTCGCTCAGATATGCCTCAGCCTGTGGGGAACACAACATCCCTCGTTCATTCACCCCGGTGTCACCCAAATGGGATGGACGACTGTATCAACGGGTACTTGATGACCGATGTTGATCTCGCCTATCCAAAGATGCATGTCGCTGGACTTAACGGTGCAGGAGAGCTTGAACTACCTGGTTCAGCCCCGCCCATTGGCTGGCGTGCGGAAGTGGCGTGGGTGATTCCTGAGCGCACCACCTTGGTGATTCAAAATAATGAACTCGATTTTGGCAGCTTTGTTCAGCCCGCAGGAGAGTTGGAATACGGGTTGGGTGGTGAGCGCCCATCTGTGGTATCTGGGAAGTCCTTCGCCAAATGGACCCTGGGCTTGGACTATAGCCTTGGCAAGTTCGTCTATCTGAACACCCAGTGGGTCCATGGCATGACTGATGAGTTTGGTCATGGTGATTTTCTTTCCCCAGCGTACACAACACGATCAGCCCATGGGTCGTCTGAGATTCGGAGACTTCGAATTGGCGACTATTTAGTGCTGGGGACGGAGATTATACTGGGAGGGCCAACCCTTCGACTGTTCTCGATAATCGACCTCACTGGGTACCAAATAGAAACCCAACCCGAGGGCAGCCAGCAGCCAGAAATTAGCTATTTTGGGCCAGCCTCGAAAAAGGGAAGGTCTGTAGTTTTTTTCCCAGAACTGATGGTGGATTTGGGTGAGGGCCTAAATCTAGGCGTGGGTGCAGTGTTGCTGGTGGGCGAAAGTCACACCAAGTTTGGTGATGCGGCAGCGGGTGGAAACCTGGGTTTTGTACGGCTTAAATACGCCTTTTAGGCCCATATTTTTAGTGGGAAACACTCAAGATTTCCCGGAAATTACTGGCGTACCAGCCTTTTTTCAATCGCTTTTGAAAAAAAGCGTATTCGGGGTTGAAAGGGGATTGACGGCCATTACAGTATAGGATACATCCGCCGAAACCAAAAAATGAATGACTATTCATTACCGAATGGGGGATGCCATGTTTGAACGTGTAAAAGGTGAGATGAAGACAGTATCTGGAAAGCTGAACGAGGCTCAGGATATGTTCATAGAGCATGCCGACACCTTTGTGAGCCAGGCCAGGCACAAAGCACACCTAGCAAAAAATGCTGGCGCCCAACGCCTATGGCATTTTGAAAATGACGCTCTGGACTGGGTAGAGGATGTGATTGGGCGCAGTGATATGCCAGCAGTTGAGCGGGTCCGCGAGCCCGTGTCGCGTTTGGTTGGCCAGGCACGTGCAACGGTCATGGCCAGCCCAATCGAAGACTACCAGGCCCTCAACGCCCGGTCTGCAGCATCTGCGGTTCGTGAGCTAGACTTGGTTGGATTGTTGAAGATCGAGCGTATCGAAGCGCAAGGGAAAGGCCGCAAGACGGTGTACGAGGCCATCGGTCGGCGTCGCAAAGACCTGTCCCGCGCCCCGTTTCGGACCGTCGCAGAAGCCTAAGTTGACCATTAAGTAAAAGGGCTGTTCCATTTTGGTTCGGCCCTTTTTTTTGGCCAATGGGCGAATAGGTTGAACGGAGCAGACAATAGGGTCTAGGTGTCGGGGGCTGAAATGCATGGATTAGCGTCGCTTCCATTCTTATTTGCAGTGGGATGTGGAAATTCCAGCTCAGATGAAAAGCTCCTTATTGATGGTGAAACCGAGACCGAAAGCACGGTCGTCACAGGACTTATCTACGACCCTGGCCCTCCAAACCCACCACCTTCGGATTCTGGTGAGCCTGGCGAATTGGGTCCACAAAACTTCATAGGAAGCCCATGCGAGCGCGACGACGATTGCGACTACGCTGGTGGTGTTTGCTTGACGGATGGTTTTTATGCCGGCATGTGCAGCGCCAGTTGTGATCAATATTGCCCCGATGCCGAGGGTCATCCGGTCACATTTTGCGTTGAGGGCTCAGAGATAGGTGCTGGCGACCTCGAAGATGGCTGGTGTGTCTCAAGGTGCGACTTCGGGCACTTTTCGGATTGGGGGTGCAGGGAAGGCTATGGGTGCCGGGTTGAGGCCCGACACGATGAGCCCTGGACCGAGACATTCACATGCCTACCAGGTGAGGACAGCGACTTGAGTGCTTGTCATTTTGAGCTGGCAGACCGGGGCATCGCCTTCGAGCCTGCGGTGCGACAGGTCGACCACCCTGAAGGGCATCCAGAGCTCGATTGTGAAATCGAAGAGCCGGTATGGCTGCTTTCGCCTGTGTTTGGTGTTGAGATGAAATATTATGACGGGAGCCTTACCCCTCGGTCTTTGGCGGCTTGTGACTTAGCGCACGCGATCGGAGATACCATTGCAGATGTGGTGGACCAGGGCGTCGTGTCGCTGCTCCACGTGGGCACCTACAATTGCCGAACCATCGGCGGCACTTCCGACATCTCTCGCCATGGTTATGCCGACGCCATTGATATTTATGGTTTTGAGTTTTCAGATGGCCGAGAATGGACACTGGTAGACCACTGGGAGCACGACTCATCAAGCCCTTCAACAGCGGCCGGTCAGTTTCTATATGAGGCTGCATATCGCTGGTATGAAGACTATATTTGGAACATTATCCTGACGCCAAATTACAACACATCCCACGACAATCACTTTCATGTCGACCTATCTCCAGGCTCACACTACGTCGGCGTCACCGATGGGCGCTTTATCGGTCCTGCTCCTTATTCGGACTAAAGCTGCTCACAAGGAAAACACCCCATCGAATGGAAGGGTCACCGCCGTGACGCCATGGGATTCTATTTCTTTAATAAATCCGGGCAGGTCAACCCCAGGCAGCAGTCGTGCAGGATCTCCGTGTGGGCTAAAAAACCAGTCCCAATGGCAGGGGACAATCCAGCGGGGTTTCAGTCGCTCAACCACTGAAGACACATATCCTGGACGGTAACGGCGGCCGATGGCACAAAGGCAGACCACATCGGCTTGCAGCCCATCAAGCTCCTCGTCGATAACCTCAGCCGAATCCACATGAACCATGGAGATGCCGCCAAGTTTGATATGCCAGTTCAGGACTGCGCCGTGCTTGAGGTCCCAAACCCGAGGGGGCCATGATGGTGGCTCTGGAATGGTTCCGGGCAATGTTGTGACCCCAAAATAGACACGCCCATGAGCGGAGGGGATGCCTCGAATGGTGGCCGCCTTGACGGTGATGTCCTCACGGCCGTGGGTCTCTCTGATTTGGTGCTCTGCCAAGCCTGCAGCACGGGCAACATTCGCCGCATCGGCCGCACCAATAAAAAGAGCCTTGGTGTGGGCCGCCACATGGGGTGCATCCATGATGTGGTCATGATGTGCGTGTCCCACTAAAACCGCATCGGCCCTTGGAAACGCCGACTCAATTCGAGATAATTGGGCTTCAGGCGCTGGAAGCCTGTTGCCAATAGGCCCGGCCGACTCACAAATG
>DBIS01000314.1:0-5317 GCA_002296975.1 Deltaproteobacteria bacterium UBA796
TTTCATCGTGGGGCCGCAGCTCAGGCATCGGCAAAATCCAGCGCCCTCCAACTGCGGCCACTCGGCCAGCACCCAGATTCACAACCTTCTCATTGGCGCTTTTTATTCTCACCCTAATTTTATCGATGGTCATCGCCGCGCGGTTACCCAAGTCGATTCGCTTGCACCCTTCGAGCCTATCGTGCAAAACCAACCGCTCTTCGACCTTTTGAAGCCCCTCAGCCTCAAGATGAACCGGCCCCAAAGGACAGGCGGCATTGGCCAGCCCCCAGCCACTCACCAAGAAGAGAAACATCATCGCGCACGAATAAAGTTGTTCATGATCTGGGTTCCTATGGTGGTGGAATCTTTTGCCTGGGCCAGGATCTGTTCGATATCAAAGCCAAATTCTGGGCGTCCAGCTATCCGGCGCTCTGCCAATTCCACGGCCTCTTCGACGGTCATCTCGCTGTGAAACTGGATGCCCCAAATATTTTCGCCTTTCACGCGATAGGCCTGCACTGCACATCGTTTGGACCGAGCCAACACAATCATCCCAGGCCGCTCAAGCACCTCGTCAAAATGGGATTCAAAAGTGTTGAAGCCCTCCCCCATGCCGCGAAACAACGGATCATCACCAGACAATTCAATGTCCACCCAGCCAATCTCGGGGGTAGCCGATGAGCGAACAGCTGTTGGGCCAAAAAGCGTGTGGGCGATAACCTGGTGCCCAAAACAGACCCCCAGCATGGGCACTTTGGCTGCTGATGCCTTCAAAATAAGACTGTTGAGCGCCTTCATCCAGGGTTCTGGAGACGTCAGGCAAGCTGCAGAGCCTGAAATCATGATGGCTGTATATACCGATAGATCCGTCGGACATGGCGCACTGATGGCTCGCCAGACCGCCACCCTCGTGTCGCCCAGCAAGCGCCGAAAGTTCGCGGCACCATCGCCTTCCACATAACAATCCACCACCAGCACTGTACCCACCGGCCACCTCATGAGAGGATGCCACTGTAGCTCATCCGGCCATGCATCTGTGGGCAAGCCACGCTAGAGTCACGTCATGATAGACTGGACCCTCAATGTTCGGGGATTGAAGATTGTCGTCCGAGAGCTCAGTGACGGGGCGACCGCAGACGGCGACATCCCCATCATCTGCCTGCATGGGTGGCTCGACCATGGCGTGGCCTTTTCAAAGGTGGCAGCCGGCCAGCCTGGCCGATGGATAGCGCCAGACCAACGTGGATTTGGGCAATCCGACCACCTTGGGCCCGGTGGGTACTACCATTTTGCTGACCTCATCCCAGACCTGGACGCACTCGTGGATAAACTGGGCGGGCAAGTGAACCTCCTTGGTCATTCCATGGGCGGGACCGTGGCCTCAATTTACGCAGCAGTCCGTCCCGAGAAAGTCCACAGGCTGGTGGTCGCAGAGGGTCTGGGTGCACTCGAGTCGGGCACACCCAATATGGTGGAGCGAATCCGAAGCCACTTGGACCAAATCCGTCATCCACCAGCCCCAGTCAGAATCAAGAGCGTTGCCGATGCTGCACAGCGGCTTTTGAAGCGGCATACCGGTTTAAGCGCAAGCCTGGCCGAACAGCTGGCAATCCATGGCACAACCGAAGATAGCGATGGCGTGCGCTGGTCCTTCGACCCCTTACATATGGTCCAAGGCCCTTACCCATTCCGCGAGCAAAGCTATCTCACTATACTCGCCGAAATCAAAGCCCCAACCTTGGTCATTTGGGCCACAGCAAGCTGGTATTCCGACCACACCCGCACGCTCCGGGCGATGACCATTCCAGATGTGAAAGTGGCCACCTTAAAAGGCGGCCACATGCTTCCCTATGATGCCCCCGCCAAGCTCGGTGCACTGGCGACGGCTCATTTCAAGGCCTAATCAGACGACTTGACCGCCATCTACATCGATGCAGCGCCCGGTGAAGAACTCACATTCAACGATGAACTTCACCGCGAGAAAGATTTCATCTGGGTTGGCTGCTCGGCGCAATGGCACGGCCTTCAGCAATTTTTCCAACACTTCTGGGCGCATGCCTTGCAAGATGGGTGTGTCGACAAAGCCAGGTGCGACGGCGCCGGTACGGATGCCGTAACGAGCCAACTCCATGGACCACAACTTGGTGTCCGCCACCAGACCTGCCTTGGCAGCCGAGTAGTTGGTCTGACCCATATTTCCGTATCGGGAGATTGAGGAGATATTCACAATCACACCACCGTGTCCGTTTTCTAGAGCAGCGGCAGCAAACTCGCGGGACACCAAAAATGGCCCGGTCAAGTCGACATCAATAACTGATGACCACTTCTTGAGGCTCATCTTTTTGACTTCGCCGGTCTCACGGTCTTTCTTGACCAACAAGCCATCCCGGAAGATGCCCGCGTTGTTCACTACACAGTCCAGGCCACCGAGCGCCTCACGGACATTCTTGATGAGTGCGACGACTTCGTCTTCAATGGCGACGTTGGCTTTAAATCCGACCACTTTCCCTGGGAGGCCTTCAGCTTCGGCCTCGACGGCAGCGATAGCCTCTTCGTTAAGATCACAAAATGCGACGTCGCCACCATGCTTGGCGAAATTCAGGGTGAAGTTGCGACCCATGCCACTTGCGCCGCCGGTAACGAGAAATTTACTGCCTTGAATGTCCATCGTAGAGTCTCCTGGTTGGATGTTTGACGACGGCGTGTAACACGGCGTTCTAGACCGGCACCTGAAGCTTCCGTACAGCGTCCCTCAAGCCATCCAAGGTGAGCGGAAACATGGGAAAAACCTCCCCGATAGCCGTGACGGTCGGGTGCTCCCAAAATCGCTCAGGATCCGGATTTAACCACACCGAGGAAGGGCATTTTTGGCGAATCCACTGCAGCCAACCCAAACCGCTGAGGTCCCGACCCTGATACCCACCGCCCCAAGGGTTCGCATATTGCTGACCAAAAAGCTCCCATGGTGCCATCGAGGCATCTCCCACCCACACCAAACGATGATGAGCAGACATCTCCGACACGATTTGCTCGATGTCATGGCGTTCGCGGTTGGCGAAATCCTTGTACATATGCCCGTATGGCACATTATGAAAATGCCAGGTTGTGATGGACTTAAAGCCCTTCATCTCGCTGGCAGCGGTGAACAGCCGCGACACCATCCGCGCGTGAGGGTCCATCGAGCCACCAGTATCCAAGAGCAACACCAGATGGACCTTGTTTTGCCGGGCCCGGCTGAACGCTAAATCGATGTCACCGCCATTGTCGGCTGTTTTTTTAATTGTCGCATCGATATCGAGCTCGGGTGCACCTTCGCGGGTGAGTTTTCGAATGGCCCGAAGTGCGACCTGAAAATCTCGGACATCCAGGTTTTTGTCAGAGCGATAATTGGCCCACCGACGCTCACCGGCGACCGCGAGGGCCGAACGCTGGCCACCTTCGCCAACCCGGATGCCTTGCTTGGCTCGCCCCGCGTTCCCAAAAGCCGAGGTGCCGCCGGTGCCAATCCATTTATTGCCACCATCGTGTCGTGACTTCTGCTCTTTGAGGCGCTCATAGAACAGACGGCGCATCTCCTCAAAACTCATATCCAAGTCAACCCGCTCGCCCTCGATTCCCGCAGCCTCTTTCAGCCAGTCAAGCAACTGCGCATTCACAGCAGGCTCCAGCTCGACGCCCTCAAAGGTGGCCTTAAAGGATAGGTCCCAGGCATCGAACTGAGTCTCTGACTGTATCAACACAGCGCGCCCAAAGGTGTACAAACCCTCGAGGTCGACCACAAGGCCTTTTTGGATGCCCTTCAGGAAAACCATCCACTCACCCAGGCCCACACTGAGACCTTGGCTTCGCAGGTTCATCAAGAGCAAGTCGAACATTAGCCTGCCCCGAAACCACGCTTGGATCGAGAGGCAAGAATCTCCAAATCACCTTCGCGCTTGATGAGCGTGCCCAAAAAGGGCATGTGCCGACTCACCATTTCCGGATCCACCCCTGCTCTGGCGAGCACGAGCAGCCAATCCAGCAGCTCACTGGTTGATGGCTTCTTTTTAAGCGCGTCTACCGACCTCAAACCATAAAACCGTTTGACCGCCGCCTCGACCAGCGAGCGCTCGAGGTCTGGCATATGGGCGTCGACGATTCGTTGAATGTTATCACGGCTTGGGAACTCGATATAATGAAACACGCACCGCCTTAAAAAGGCTGTAGGAAGTTCCTTTTCGGCATTCGACGTAATAATGGTGATGGGGCGATGCTTGGCCCGCACCGTCTCATCGAGCTCAGGAATGGTGAAGGCCATCTCATCGAGTTCGCGCAACAAGTCGTTGGGGAACTCGATGTCCGCTTTGTCAATTTCATCGATTAACAGCACTACCTGCTCATCCGATTGAAGTGCTTGACCCAACACCCCCATCTTGATGTAAGCACGCAAGTCAGACACATCTCGCCCGCCGTCTTCGGGGAAGCGACTGTCGTTGAGCCGCTGTACGACGTCATAGGTGTAAAGGCCTTCTTTGGCCACAGTGGTCGACTTTACATGCCAACTCAACAACGGTTTGCCCAAAGTCTCGGCAACAGCATGAGCCAACATGGTCTTTCCTGTGCCAGGCTCGCCGCGAATAAGCAATGGGCGCTCGAGTGCGATGGCTGCGTTGACGCTGGCCAACAATTGTTCGTCAGCGATATATTTGGCCGAACCAGAAAAACGTTCAAATGATGACATCAGCACCCTCCGGCCCACAGGGTACCCGCTTGAGCGCAACGGCGCGAGGCGCTATAGGTTCGGTGCACGCAGGTCTCGAAAAATATCGCTTTGACCTGCATCAAGGGATCAATACTTGGAACAGAACCTCTGCGTCCTCATCGATTTTGAAAACATCTGCGCTGGCTGCGAAAAAGAGCGCCTTGGCCGCTTCGACATCTGGGCTGTCATGAACCGGCTCAAGGATAAAGGTAGAATTATCGAGGCCCGAGCCTACGGTGACTGGGGTAGATTTGCCAGGTTTAAAGGTGGACTTCTAGAGGCTGGTGTTCAAATGTTCGAGCTGCCAAGCTATGGCGGCCACGACAAAAACCGGGCTGATATCGCCTTGGTGGTCGACGCGATGGACTTGGTCTATACGCGAGATTTTATCGACACCTATGTGATCTTGAGCGGCGACTCTGACTTTACCCCGCTGGTCATGCGGCTCCGCTCTCTCAACAAGCGTGTGATCGGCATCGGCACCCGAGCCTCAACCAGCCGCCTCTTGGTCGCTGCTTGCGATGAGTTCATCTTTTATGAGTCCTTGCGGCCGAAAGGAAAGCCCCCACAGCGACAGCAGCAACAGCAACAGCA
>DBIS01000314.1:5693-6604 GCA_002296975.1 Deltaproteobacteria bacterium UBA796
AGCAGCAACAGCAGCAACAGCCACGTGCGCAACGCAATGAGCCGATCGTCAAGGCCACAGAGGATGTTGCCCTGAGCATGACCAAATCCGAGGTCTTCGATTTTTTGGTCCAGACTTTAGAGGGGCTTCAGAAGGACGACCCACAGCCAGTGTTGGCCGGGATAATCAAGCAGTCTATGCAGCGGAAGGTGCCAACCTTTGATGAGTCTGAGTATGGGTATTCGGGATTCGCGAGATTTTTAGAGGCGGCACGCGACAAAGGACTCGTCGGCCTGGCCAGGGCGGCAAGGGCCGGCGGTTACAAGGTTTTCGAGCCCGGACAAGGGGGAGACCCGACCGAGGATGCGTCCGACGACGACGCCTTCGACAACTTGCCACCCCTCGATGGTGCAGCCAATGAGCTTCGCTTATTGCTCGGCAAAATGGGTATCCACCCACTGGTCCATATGGCCCGACACACAGTGGTTCACGAGTTTGTCGAACATGTGAACGAACGCACCAAGGCCAAACGTAAGAACACCTTACGCTACACCGTAGGAGACACCGCCCGCCGATGCCGTAAAGCAGACCCGCCGGTGCCCACCAAGCATGTTCGGGCCGTCATCAATGCCTTGGCCCAATCCGGAGCCCTCCTCCACGCTGACGGCGACCCAGTCCGAAGCCAAACTGCGCCTTTCTGCATCTCAGAAGACCCAGAGCAGCTGCTCGGTAGGCTTTTGGACTTCTACTTGAGCACTTTGCGGGCGACCGGGTTGAGCCTGAACAACCCCGTGACGCTCTCTCAGCTTTTTTATGCTGATGATGAGCATAGCGACGAGCTGGCGGCGCGGGTGACCGACCTCCCAAGTCCCACCGAATCGCCCCCTGAAGCAGTCAAAGCAGTCGAAGCTGTCAAAGCAGTCGAAGCAGTC
>DBIS01000314.1:6976-7626 GCA_002296975.1 Deltaproteobacteria bacterium UBA796
AAGCAGTCGAAGCAGTCGAAGAAGCCGCGGAAGAGGGATAAGTCTGTCGGGCGACGCCAGCCGGGTCAGATTTGAATTTGCCGGACAGAGCGAATCGCGCTGGGGTCACCGGTCTCTTTCGAGGCCGTGTTTATCAAGTTGAGCAGCTCATCTTTAGACAGGGGCCGGTCGATTTCCGATAGGTCGTAGGCGACACCCAAAGCTTCAAAATCCTTGTGGACGGAGCTGAGGTTGCTCGCCCCCGCCCTATAAATCGCGTCGTCCACAGCCCGCTTGGTCCCACGAGCCGTGCTGTGGGCCACCACAAGCAGCACCTTGTCACGGCTCCGGGGGTCCACAAGCCCCAGTCGTTCTCTAGGCGCAAACACCATGTCTCGCACAGTGCCATTCTTTGAGAACTGGCCCAAGGTCCATGCCACACGCTGCGCAATCCGGGGCTGAGCCTCTTGGGTCGCAGCACCAATATGAGGTGTCACAACCACCCTTGGGTTTGAGCGATACGGATTGCTCCAGCTCTCTTTTCCACGGGGTTCATCCGGATAAACATCGACTGCAGCCCGACGAATGGCGCCAGTGTCCATGGCCGCCAACAGGTCTTGTGGTTCAAACAAGAAACCCCGGCTCAAATTGATAAAAATACGAGGTGAATT
>DBIS01000068.1 GCA_002296975.1 Deltaproteobacteria bacterium UBA796
TGCGAATGTTATTGAATCCATCGGTGAGTGCCACAACCGTGGGCGTCATCTGGTGAAGCGTCAACAAATCCTGGATGTCGGACCGTTTTAGGAAATCCCCGGTCGCATATGTGATCGCGTCGTACAGGTGCGTATATCCAGACAACACACGAAGGTCTGAACGAATCATCGAGCGGTACTCTTTGCGCGACTCGAAGACCTGCAGCCGTCCACCCAGGGGCCTGGGGCCACGGTCTGTGAATTGAAAAACGACAACCCCAGTCTTCACATCGTCTGGAAAAAATGCATCGACCACTTCTGGCATCAACAAGGCCTTGCGCACCTTTTCCATGCGTCCACCTTTATTCATCGATGAAGAACCATCGATCATCAAGATGAACAATTGTGCGGAGCGAACGGGATCATGAGGTACCACCGACACGGTGTTTACCCCTCCGCCTTGAAGTTCCCGGCCAAGGTGCCCAATTTTAATGTGCTCGGAGGCGAGCGGAAGTGGAAACACCTCTCCATCGAGACGAAACTGAAACCCCAGCCGAACCTCACCGTTGGCCCGGTCAACATAGGGCATGCACAGGTCCAGCACATCGGGAGATACCGCACTGCGGCATTCGGCGAGGGTGCTAAAAATACGCAATTCTAGCTCAGTTCCAGGCACCACTTGTGGACGCCCCACACGGGTGGTCGAGTCGGGAATCAGGCGCATATCCTGACCACATCCGGTGGCCAGCAGCCCCAAGACAATCCCGACACCAAGGCTCCGCGCCATTCGAAAAAGGGCCTTCACCGCTCCTCCTTGGGCAACATGATGAACTCCAACTCTGCCTGATGGGCACCCTCACCCAAAACAATGCGGTCGCCGGATTTAAGGGTGGTCTGCAGCGGTGCCGGCTTTCGTGGGTCGTAACGAAGCTCAATCTGCTCCAAAAACCGTCTGACGCGGGTGGGCGCCAAACTCAAACCACGAAGTTTATATTTTTGTTCTGAGTCCACAACCACCGAGACATGCATCTCTGCGACGCCATCTGAGGCCCCCAAAAACAAATCCAATCCCCGGGTGAAATGGCCGACAAAACGCTCGTTAGGGCTTCCGTCGAGGGCATCGATCGGAATGCGCCGACTGTATCGATTCCACGACAGCACCCTCAACCAACCCGCATACAACGCGTCTGGCATACCCCACACCAACAAGCCATGAACAAAGCCCCACACCAGCCCCAAGCCCGCGCCAGCCCAAAACAAATCTGACCCATGCCCCTGGTAGTTCAGTAAATGCCACACGGCACCACCTGCAAGGCCCGCCGCCAACCCACCGGCCAAATGCGCGACCCAACCTTGGCCTCGGCGCAACATCAAGGGGCCAACCCCACTCGCGATCCCAGCCAAGGCGAAAGCACCCACCCGATAGCGAAGCGTCACGAGGGTAGGATTGATGGCATCTCTGGCGGCCTGATCTGAAAACACAATCCGGTTAAAGATTTCCGTCCAAAACCAGTAGCCAAAAAGCGCCAAAAGCACCGACAACAAGGTCGCCAAGAGCACCCGCCAGCTGCCGGAAAAGACCGAACGACGCCGCAAGGCCGCCTCCCCAGAAATCGACGCGAAAGCGACCGTTCCAGCGAGGGTGCTCAGCAAAACAGAGCCATCAAACGAAGGGTTCCATCCTGGGGAAAACTTGACCAAAAAAGTCAACACGGCTGCCCAACCGGCCAGCCCCCAAGCCCCACACCAAAAAGCCATCGCTAGATGTCGGTACCAGGTGTAGGGGATCAGAAAGATGTTCACGGTCTACCTGGGACGCCTACGCAAAGGGAATGACCGAACCATAGCACCCCAAGACTGTTTCACGGTGGTAGCATCGGTGAACAACCACCGAATGATACCAAATGAACGAAGAAGAACTCGCCACATACCTCCGACTCACACCGGAATTTGGGGGCACCCGCTTTGGACCGTATGAGGGGCTGGAGGTCCGACTGGGCTCTGATCCCGAGCGATGCCACATCGTCTTGCAACCGGAGTTGGGGGTCCAGGCCGAACACGTAAAACTCTTTCGTGAGAGCCAAGAAAACCTCATCTTGGCCCCCTCCGAGCGAACTGCAGCAGTGTTCTTGTTCAGGGCAAATGGCACCCGCTCCACCCAGGTCACAACCCCAACTGCAGTTCGACCCGGAGATGCGTTTTCTTTGGTCACCACCGGCGGCCACCGGTTCATCATAGAGCTCGACATCTTGCCCGAAGAGATCCGCGAGCAACGAAAGAAAGCGAGCAGGACCGGCAAAGCCCGCATGAACAAAGGCGCGATACTCGCCGAGGGAAAACGGCAACTGCTTACCCGGCTGTTGGTCAACGGCCCAGCCCAGATGGCGCAACGGGCGCTCACCTTTGTCAAATCCGGATCGATCTTCCAACCTAGATATCTTTTCTTAGGGGTCGCGATGTTCGGCGGCTGGGTGTTTGGCGGTGTGTCGATGTGCAGTGGGCGGTCAATGAAAACCAAGCTGAAGGTCACCAACCAGCGCTTTGAAAACTGCGAACAAGAGCTGTCTTTCGCCGAGAACTTGGGCGGGAATTCCACCGAGTCATCCTTTGAACAACTCGCCGCCAAAGTGGTGGGCTCGACCCTGCTTGGCGAGGCCCTCGAGCAAGACTCCGCACTTAGAGCCTTGGTCAAAAAGAAGGCCAAAACCGTTTTCGCAAACTCCAAGCGATATGGCTGGATCATCAACAACACAGGCCCGAAAGCAACCCGGTTTGCCCAGTGGCGTGAACGCATCATGGGCGAAGACGGCCTCGACGAGGACACTCAACGGCTTTTGGTGTGGCTGGCCGGCAGCCCTGGCCGGCTCAACAGCGAGTTTGTCGATGTGAGCGACTCAGAAGGCGACGATGTTTGCGGACGCGGGGCCTTGCAACTGACCTACCGTCAAGCGCTGAGCATGGGCATGGACATTCAAGCGGATGCCTTCGTGAGCAAAGATTACGAGCGCATCGCAGAAGACAAACAAAGACGTGAAGGCATGCTCGAAGATACGGTGACCGCAGCAGGGCAACCGGGGCTGCCTGACGATGGCTACTCCACCGAATTGGACCCCGTGCGTCAAGGGCGCAGCGCCTGCTTGTACATCGAAGGCGGCGACGATCGGGCCCGACCCGGTGCCGTCGCCAAAAAGCTTGTCGCACATATGGGCGAAGACCCCGAAGACCTACCACCGTGGGGCGCACCCCAGTCTTCAGTCGCGCGCCTCGCCAAGTTTTGGGCGGCTGACTTGATGCGCGTGGATTTTCGGCGCGGCGTGGGTGATATCGACTTTTCAGACTCTCAGGTGGGTGCAGTTTTGGACGGCTTCGATGCCAAAGGGCAGTGGGTGATGTCCCGGACCGCCGACACCATCGCCCGGGCCATCGTGATCCCCTGTCTTGCCGTGCTGAGGGGCGATCCCGACAAGGCGAAGGCCACCTTGGGCGACGATATGCCAAGCCCGGTCAACTGTTTGGTGCTGGACTGGAAGCTCCGAAACTGAGGGCTTAGCGTCGCCGCCAACAACCGAAGATGAGCACACCGACCCAGGCCAACCCATTGCGGCTGTTGGGCCCCGCAGTACATCCACACCCGCCTTTTTCGCCGGCCAACTCGGCGGCTGAACGTCCAGCGCCACTGCCGGTGTCATCATCTCCAGGGGTGGACATCTCACCTGTGTCATCGCCAACCGTAAACCCTGTATCGTCAGTGTCGAGCCCACCTGGATCGCCAGTGTCGTCCGCATCGGCATCGGCATCGGCATCGGCATCGGCATCGGCATCGGCATCGGCTGCCACACCCGTGTCGAG
>DBIS01000254.1 GCA_002296975.1 Deltaproteobacteria bacterium UBA796
CATTTCGAAGAGCGAACCGGTTTTAGCTTGGTGCTCCGTTCGGGCACCCGGGTGACCATCGGTTTCGCCGACCCCGCCAAGGCGCTCGATCGCCTAGACCACATGCGCGACCGCGGCCTCAATTTAGAAACACCGCAGCATATAGATCTGGACGCTGGCGCTGTCGCCATCGCCACCCCGCTGCCCTAACCATCCACCCCCATAGACCCCACAAACCCCACTCCCATTCTCCGCAGTATTTGTAGCAGTAGAAGTTGAAGGTGAAAACATGACAATCGATCTCGTTGAAAATGACATTGCCAAGGCCAGCATCCGAGTCATCGGTGTAGGCGGCGGCGGCGGAAACGCCGTCAACAATATGATCCAATCCGGTATGACCGGGGTGGATTTCGTGGTGGTCAACACCGACGCTCAGGACTTAGAGCGTTCATTGGCCCCCCGACGCTTCCAACTTGGTGGCCAGCTCACCAAGGGCTTGGGTGCGGGCGCAGACCCCGAGGTCGGCCGCGAGGCAGCCCTCGAAGATCGCGACCGCCTCGCCGAGCTCGTTGTTGGCGCTGACATGGTCTTTATTACCGCGGGCATGGGCGGCGGAACCGGTACCGGTGCTGCCCCCGTCATCGCCCAAGTCGCCAAGGAAATCGGCGCCCTAACCGTGGCTTGCGTCACCCGCCCCTTCCACTTCGAAGGCCGCAGGCGTCGCCGTCAAGCTGAAGAAGGCGTCGAGGCACTTCGTGCCAGCGTAGACACCCTGATCACCATCCCAAACCAACGCCTGATCTCCATGGCAACCGAGCGAACCACCATGGCAGAGGCCTTCGGAATGGCCGACAAGGTGCTGTACGAGGCCGTCAGAGGTGTCAGTGACTTGATCAACTACCAAGGTTGCGTCAACGTCGACTTCGCAGACATTCGCACCATTATGGCCAACAAGGGCATGGCGCTCATGGGTGTCGGTGTCGGTAACGGCGACCATCGCACAGTCGAGGCCGCCCAGCGTGCCATCTCCAGCCCATTGTTGGACGATGTCACCATCGCCGGCGCAACCTCTGTTCTTATCAACGTGACCGGGTCATCTGACCTGACCATGTTCGAGATCACAGAGGCCAGCACCATGATCCAAGAGGAAGCACACGAGGACGCAAACGTCATCTGGGGCTGGGTTGTCGACGAAACCATGGGCGACGAAGCCCGGGTGACAGTCATCGCGACGGGCTTTGATGAGTCCTTCTTGGCCGCCACCCCCTCAGTCGAGCGTCGGGTGGCCGAGGCCATGCGCGGTGGACGGTTGGTGGCCAACGGTGGCAACAATGGCGGATATCGCGGCCCCGCTGGCGGCAGTGGCATGGTGAGCGGGCTCAACCCCGACGATTATGACATTCCAACATTCTACAAAAATGCGGACTGAATCCGGCGTATTCGTAGACACTGAAGGCTCGCCGTAATGGCGGGCCTTTTTTGGTTTAGACTCCCCAACCCCACCATCACCCCAAAAACGCTACACTTTGCTCCATGTCTTCGCTCCCACAGAAACTTGGCTTCGCGCTCCTCGCCTCTGCCCTTATTTTGGCCCTCACAGAAACATGGCTAAGGGCGACCCGACCCGGGCTTCAAGACATCGTTTCACCCCTGCTTTACCAGAAAAACTCAGGGCAGGCCTTTGCTCCTGGACGCAGCCCAGATTCAAGGGTGTACGTTTCTGGACGACGACGAACCGTGCGCAACGACAAAGCTGGCGTGCGTATTTTGGTCTTCGGGGCTTCGGCCGCCTACGGAGAAATGTTCAGTCCGTTTACGGCATTCCCAGGCATCGCAGAAGCACGTTTACGCGCGGCCAACCCCGATATTGCTGTTGAGGTCTTAAACCTTGCCCACGGCGGCATGGGCAGCCGTCAGGTTGGAGAGATGGTGTTTCGCGCCCTCGAAAATGACAAGCCCGACCTGATTGTGGTTTACACCGGCAACAATGAGTACCACGAGCTCCGCGCCCTAAAGGCTCGTTCAGACCGCTATGACCCCGGCGCAGAGCTCCTACGGCGCAGGTTGTCCCGGTCCTTTGTTTACCGACAGTTGCGTGAGTGGTTTGTTCCAACCCAAAGTGTCTCCATGCCCACAGCCGACGATGACTGGCTGCCGATAGGCCGGATGGACGTGACCGTCGATGCCGACGACCGCGCGCTTGGACTCGGATTATATGCCGACCATTTGAGCGCCATCATCGTCGCCGCAGCCGAGCACGGTGTGCCATTGCTCCTGACCACAGTCGCCACCAACATCAAAGACCACATCGACAACGCAACCCCAGGCGAGGCCAGCCTTGAGGAGTCCACGGCGCTGCAAACGCTCTCTCAAATCGTAGAGCATGTTTCGGCCGCACGCTTTGCTGCTGAGGCTGGAAAAGTGCATCCGCACATCAAGACCGAGGGTGGATACCACAAACTTGGCATGCTCTATTTGTCTGCCGGCCTGGTGGAGGTCGCCGCAGATGCATTCGCCAAAAAGGAGCTCGCCGCTCTTCGGCCCATGACAGCCAACCGAGACTTGCGCGCGATGGTGCGCCAACTCGGGGCCCGATACCAAACGCCAGTGTGCGACCTCGCTGGGGCTTTGGCGACCACATCGCCTGATGGGCTGCCTGGAAATGGTGTGTTCATCGACCATTGTCATCCAAATGCCCTCGGCCATGCCCGTCTCGGTCAGGCCTTGGCCCAGTGTATTGCCGCCAATGGCTTCGGGGGCTTATCGGCGACGCCGGCCATGGGTGCTTCCTTGGAGGCCGACACATTTAGGCTGGACCACTACGCAGGTCATCGCCGGATTCCAGGCTACAGCGATAATCCGGTCAGCCCCGACACCAAGACCGCTGAGGGCGCCGCCATCGCAGGGCATCAAGCTTTCGTCGCAGAACGCTTTAGCCAAGCATCGACGGCATACAAACAGGCCCTCAAGCTGGGCGGCCCCCCTGGTGCTCTGAATCACAATCTGGGGCTCGTGGCGGTTTATAGCGGTGACCTGGAGGGCGCGATGTTGTCCTTTCAGGCCGGAAGCAAAGCCGGAGTTAAAGCATCAACTTGGGCGGGTTTAGCCATTAAGCACTAAAGCCGAGGGCCACCCGAAGACGCTCTCGGTCAGGGCCCCAATCGCCTTCAGCCGTGCGCATCACGAAGGGTTCGACCACTTCGTATTCACCTGAAAATGAACACAAAAACACCGAGATGGTCGGCTTTCGACCCGCGCGAAATATGACGTCTCGACGCTGGTTGAGCACCAAACCTGCAGCCGTGATGGCCTTGGGTGGCCGGGGGTCTGCAGCGGCATGGACAAATACAAATGTGCCGTCGGGCTTGAGCAGTCTTGCAGCAGTCTTGCAGTAGTCAAACACACTCCCACGCAACTCCATACGGCACGCAGCACGCTGGGGATGGGGGGACGTCACGCCCTTATCGACTGGGGTGTAGGGAGGAGAGCCGGTCACCAGATCGAAAGTCCCGCTCTCTGGCGCTGAGGCCAAATCCCGAAGGTCTCCTAAGCGCAGCTCCACGCGACCTTCCAGACCATTGTACGCGATGCTCTTTCGGCACAGCGCATGGGAGACGGTTTGCGCCTCCACAAAAACTGTTTTTGCCGATGCGTCCATAAAGGCCAAAGTCATCAGCCCCACTGAGCCAATGCCAGCGCCGATATCGATCAACCGTTTTGCATCCGGGCGTGCGATGCCTGCCACCCAAGCGGTCACGACATCGTCGGTTGAAAAACGGTGCCCCTTTTTGAGTTGAAAAACCCACCAATCTTTGGTGAGTTGGTCCAGGCTTTCATCGGCATTAGTCTGAGGTGGTGTTGTCATGGCTGAGCGCATCTACCACGCCATCGAGCCCGAGCCCATCGGTGTCCAGATGAAGATCGGCTTGAGCATACAAGCCACCACGCTCAACGAGGATGGCCTCTAGCTCAGCTGCAGCATTTGGACGGCCTTGCATGGGCCTGAGGTCGCCTTGGGCCAACACCCGCTCGAGGTGCGATGCAGGAGACGCCTTGAGCCACACCGTCGTTGCGCCTTCCCTCAATCGGCGCCAACTCTCTGCCGCGGTCACAATAGAGCCACCGGCGGCGATCACAGCACCCGTTGGCGCACCCAAAACACGTTCCAGTACCTCGCGCTCCAATTTTCGGTAATGGGCCTCTCCGCGAAGCTCGAAAATCTCCCGAAGGGACATGCCAGCCTGTCGCTCTATCAACCCGTCGAGCTCGACAAACTCCAGACCGAGGACCGTCGCAAGGCGTTCCCCGACCGAGGTTTTTCCTGCACCGCGCAAGCCAACGAGCGCGATTTTGTTGGGCCGGCCCGGACCAATACCCCGAAAGAGCTCCGCCATCGGCAGGCCGAGCACCCCGCATACTTCTGCCAGCCGTCCCACGCTGATATTGCCTTCGCCTTTTTCAAGCTGCACTAAAAACCGAGGAGAGACCCCAGCCAATCGGGCAAGTTCGGCTTGAGTAAGCGCCAACGCCTTGCGACGGGTCCGTAAACGGTTGCCGATTTGTTCTAAAAGCAAGTCCATATAATGCAGTATAATGCATACAATCAGGCTTGCCAAGGGTAGTTTACTGCACTATAGTTCTAGGACTTGGAGGCATTCATGGGCGATTTCGCATACCCACCCGTCAATTTTGAGACCCACCCTGACCGCTACGTCCACTGGGATATGGAAGTCGAGGGTGCCATTGCCACCCTGACCATGCACATCAAAGAAGACCACCCCATGTGGGAGGGGCTATACGAGCTCAAGCTGAATTCCTACGACTTGGCCGTGGACATCGAGCTTCACGATGCCGTCAACCGCCTGCGCTTTGAGCACCCCGAGGTGCGCACAGTCATCTTGACTGGCGCTTACGATAAGATTTTTTGCGCCGGGGCGAACATCCGCTTTTTGGGCAATGCACCCCACGCCTTCAAAGTGAACTTTTGCAAGTACACCAACGAGACCCGCTGCGGCTTCGAAGATGCACTAAACGAGTCCGGCATCGTCTTTTTGGCAGCGCTTAACGGCACCGCATCCGGTGGTGGCTACGAGCTCGCCCTGGCTTGCGAACAGATTTACCTTATCGATGATGGTAACGCCGCCGTCGCCTTGCCCGAGGTCCCACTGCTGGGCGTTTTACCGGGCACTGGGGGCTTGACGCGGCTCACGGACAAGCGAAAAATCCGACGGGATATGTCCGATGTGTTTTGCACAAAGGCCGAGGGTTTCCGCGTCCGTGACGCCCTCAAATATAACTTTATCGATGGCTCATTTCCCCGGTCCAAATGGATCGACGGTGTGGCGGCCAAGGCCGCAGAGATCGCTGCCGAACAAGAAAAGGACTTCGGCCATCGCACCGGCCCAGGCGTGGCACTTCCTGCCCTCACCAAAACCATCACCGAGACCGGGTGGGCCTACACAACCGTCGATGTCAGCATAGACGGACGGGTCGCCAATCTCATGTTGACCGGACCCACATCTGCACCCGAGCGCAGCGCAAACACATGGTCACTACGGGCCTTCCGAGAGTTCGAAGACGCCCTACTCAACCTGCGCATCAACCACCTCGAGGTGGGCCTCATCAACCTGCGCACCTCCGGCGATGCTGACGCTGTTCTCGCACACGAGGCCTTTATCCTCGAAGGCGCACAGACCGACTGGTTTTTGGCCGAAATCAAGCACTTCCAACACCAGTGCCTCCGACGCCTCGACAATATGGCCAAATCCACATTTGTGATGATCGAGGAAGGCCACTGTTTCGTGGGGACCCTATTCGAGATCGCCTTGAGCGCTGACCGCATCTATATGTTCATGGACGACGACGGTGAAAACACCATCCAGCTGTCCGCCGCAAACGCGGGCTTGTTTCAGATGGCGAGCGGCAACAGCCGACTTCAAGCACGGTTTCCCGGCGACCCAGATGCCCCCGGCGTGGCACTCGCCATCGAAGGACCCATCGACGCTGAGGCTGCGGATGAGCTTGGGCTCGTCACGGTCGCGCTCGACGATATCGACTGGGATGACGAAGTCCGCATCGCCATCGAAGAGCGGATCAGCCTTAGCCCCGACGCCCTGACCGGCATGGAGCAAAACTTGCGCTTCGGCGGTACCGAAAATGCCGAAACCAAGATTTTCGGCCGGCTCACCGCCTGGCAAAACTGGATCTTCCAACGCCCCAACGCAGTCGGCGAACGTGGTGCGCTCACCCTATATGGCCATCCCGAGCGGCCTGTCTTTGACTTCCGGAGAACATGATGGCTAGCATTAACTATAACGACCGCATTCCCAATAACGTCAACCTCTCATCAGACCGCAAACTGCAGCGTGCCCTCGAGCGTTGGCAGCCCGCATTTTTGGACTGGTGGCAGACGGTCGGCCCGCAGGTCTTCCAAAACAACGATATTTTCTTGCGCACTGCCATCTCGACCGAGCCGGGTGGTTGGGCACAATTTGGCCACGTGAAGATGCCAGATTACCGCTGGGGAATCTTCTTGGCCGACCAAGAAGAGGACCGGAAAATCACCTGCGGCGACGACGCCGGAAAGCCAGTTTGGCAGGAAGTTCCTGGTGAATACCGAAACATGCTCAAGCGCATTATCGTGATCCAAGCAGACACCGAGCCTGCGTCCGTAGAGCAGCAACGGTGGTTGGCCGACTGTGCCCCGTCCTTGATGGACGCCCGGAATCTATTTCAGGTCAACGTCGAAGAGGGCCGCCACCTTTGGGCCATGGTTTATTTGCTTCAAGCCTACTTTGGCCGAGATGGTCGCGACGAGGCCGATGAGTTGCTCGCCCGCCGCTCAGGCGATGAGGACAAACCCCGTATTCTTGACGCCTTCAACCAGCCCTGCACCGACTGGCTGACCTTCTTCTGCTTCGCCATGTTCACCGACCGAGACGGTAAATACCAGCTGGGCTCTTTGGCCGAGTCTGCCTTCGACCCCATGAGCCGGACCTGCAGGTTTATGCTCATCGAGGAAGCCCATCACCTTTCGGTGGGCGAACTTGGCTTGGAGCGCGTCATGCGGCGGGCCTGTCAGTTGATGCAAAAAGACCCCAACCAAGACGCACGAGCCCTCGGCGGCATCGACCTGCCCACCATTCAAAAGTGGATCAACCACTGGTTTGGCTACAGCCTCGACCTGTTCGGCGCAGAGGTGTCTACCAACGCCGCAGACTATTTCGCCGCTGGCATCAAGGGTCGGTGGAGAGAGACCAAGGACTTTGAGGACCACAACTGCCTCGGCGCTACCCGCGCTGTCTCCACGGTCGAAAACGGCAAACTTATGGAGATGGAGTACGCCTTGCGCAACTGCATGAACGAAGAGTTGAGGGATGCATACGCCAAAGACTGCCACCGGGTTTTGAGCCGCTGGAATAGGGCCGTCAAAGACGAGGGCATCAACGACTTTGAATTCAGACTGCCGTCCACGCGCTTTTTCAGACGCCAAGGCCAATACGCCAACAACAACTTCGACCTGGACGGAAACCTGATCGACCAAGCGACTTATGACGCCAACCTCGCCAAGTGGCTACCCACAGAAGAAGACCGGGTCTATGTCCAAAGCTTGATGAAGCCCGTCCACGAACAAGGCAAAGTCGCCAACTGGATCGCAGCCCCTCGCCGGGGCATCAACGGCAAGCCCTTCGACTTCGAATACGTCCGCACATGATGGAGCTGGCCCTCTTGCTGCTGGTCATCTTGACGAGCAGCATTTGGTTCGCTTTGGGGGTGTATTGGTTTTGGATCGCCGGCAGAGTACCGGGCTTAGCACGCGATAAGACCCCGCCGAGCGGAACCTCCGTCACCGTGATCGTGACTGCGATGGATGAAGAAGACACGATCGCCCCCGCACTTCAGTCCTTGATCGCCCTCGATTATCGGCCCCTGGACATCATCGTGGTAAACGACCGCTCCCACGATGCGACCGGGGCCATTATCGACCGACTCGTCGCTCAGGTGGACCACGCGCAAGCCATCCACATCGACACCCTGCCCCAAGGCTGGCTCGGCAAGGTTCACGCCATGCACAAAGCCGCCGAAGCTTCGCGCGGTGATTGGCTGCTATTCACCGACGCCGACGTCGTCTTTCACCCCGGGGTCGTCCGAGACGCCCTGGCACAAGCCGAGGCCGAAAAGCTCGACCACTTTAGCCTCTTACCTTCGTTGCTCGGCGGACCGTGCCTACTCGACATCACCGTGACCGCTTTCGCCCAAGTCGTGATGCACGTGGCTTTTGGCTTTAAGCCCGTGCCTTTTGGTGCAGGCGCCTTCAATATGGTTCGCCGCTCTGCCTTACTGGCGTCTCCAGGCATCCAATGGCTCAAGATGGAAGTCGCCGACGACACCGGCCTGGCCTTCCTGATTGCAGACAATGGCGGCAGCACCAAAGTTGTGACCGCGCTTCATGGGCTCAGCCTGTCCTGGTACCCCAGCCTGAGCGCCATGTTTCGGGGCCTAGAGAAAAACTCCAGTCTGTTGATCAGCCAGGGAAAGCTGTGGCGCTTCGCCCTGGTGTGGTCCATCTGTGGCGCGATGAGCCTCACACCTTGGCTGGGGCTATTCCTCTACCCAGCGTGGTGGCCACTGCGTTGCACCCGCCGGCCATGGCCAACTCGACG
>DBIS01000057.1 GCA_002296975.1 Deltaproteobacteria bacterium UBA796
GGTGGCTTGTTGCTGGGCGTGACTTCTTGAGTACCAATGTCAGAGCGAACGCATCCGCACAATTAAACCCATCTCATCATAGGATTCCAGAACACCTGAATCGGTGAGGATGAAGTACTCACTCTCGAACCCGCCGATTGTCTTTAGTTTCAAGCCCTTTTTCGTGCGTTGGGTCTTCATGCGGTCGCCTGCATCGTTCTTGTGCGGGCTGTCATCGCAGACCAGATCCATTGTGTGGTGCCCATGCTTTTTCAGAAGTGTGTAGACACATTGAATACCGTCAACGTGCATAGCGCCCATGTACCAGCGCCATTGGCCAATCAATGCCGGGTCTTTGCCCAGCCTATCTATCTCGGCCGAGAATGCTTTTTGCCGTTCTTGCTCGGCCAGTCGCAGTTCGTTTTTCTTTTCGCGCTCTCTTGCTGCCTCAACCAGCCGTGCTCTCCGTTCCTGGGTTGCTTCCATTTCAGCAACCTCCGCTGCTCTGGCTCGCTCCTCCCTTTCTTTTTTGGCCCCGCTATAACTGGACCAGAACATGAACAAACATGCGGCCATTGCGATTCCGTAAACGGTTCGTCGTTTGTTTTTAACCTTTTGCTCTGCCCACCCTTCGTCGTACTCGTCCCAGTTTTCTAAGTGGCTTTGCCCCTGTTCGGCTTCGTGAGCCGCAGCGGGTGTAGCTTGGTTTTGTTGAACTATGGGATTATTGGCAGCTGCCACAAAGTCCTCGACAAATAAGTCGCCTTCCTGTGTAGAAAACAGCAAGACTCTATTGCCGACTATCTGCAGTACAACTTTGGGCCTGCCAAACAAAGGTGCCTTTTCTGTATACACGGCTGAGATTTTTGTATGCGGATATGAATCACAAGCATTGCCCGCTGTACTTGTCCCGTAGAAAACCACTCGCTGGTCGGTACAAATCAGGATGCCATTCCTGATATTGAGGCCTTCACCGGTGAGAACAAGAACTAAGTCCAGCCAACACAGGGGCGTTTCCCCTGGCCTCTGTTCATGATCCTGGAACTCCCACAATAAACGAATCTCTTCACCATTCATTGGTTGCACTCCACGTGCGTCAGTTTACACAAATCGAGGTAGGTCGTTCAATGCTACCTCGACCTCATCTGACGGCAGCACAGTCACCATTTGGGGCAGTATGCTAAGGACGTCACGGGCCAGCTTCTCGGCGTCATTCCAGACGGCAGGGCCATCGCCCTGGGAAAAAAAGGGGAGTGATTAGGGGCAATTGTATGCACAAAATGTATGCACAACCCCAGATCCAAACCCCAAAGAAAAAGCCCCTCGAACCTTACGATCCGAGGGGCAGATGGTACTCCCAACCGGAGTATCACCAAGAATGGGGTGGCTTCCTGTCAGCGTTTTAGCGGGTGTGGGGAGCGGCGTTGTGCTTACAAAATGCGGCTATCTGCGGCTATGTATGCCCAGAGGTATGCACAAAGTTGGTTCAGCAGTCGGCGTTGTTCTTGGCTTCACAGCCAACCGTCAGCATCAGCACCATCAACCCGGTCAGTGAACGCATTGGGCCTCCGAGGGGGGCAGTTTAGCGCATCAGCAGCGGGATCTGGTCCAGGGCAGTGGCACACGTTTCCTGAAGAGTGTGCAAGGATGCATACGCCAACGGCTGGAGAAAGAATGTTCGGAAGGAAAACCAAGAATAAATCAGGACGCAATCTTCAATGGAGTGTCCCGACCGATGAAGGGGTCCGCGTCATCACCTTCGACTTGAACAGAGCGGATGGCAGTGAAAATGCGATGGATGCATTGTTCAAGATGAAGAAATGCATCCGCGTGGATGGCGAGCCCATCGTTGAGTTTGGCCGCCCGATGTCCATATGGAACACGGTGCCGTTTCAAGTGAACAATGTGAACCTGGAACTTCGGTTTCGAGCGGTCTCCACCCTCGCTGGTGCATCGCTTTATAAAGACGGAGAAAGGCTTGAACCCGAGTCGGGTTTTTTGCTGAGCTCGAACGTGGCCACGGGCATCCAAGTGTTTCACATACTGGGGATCATCGGTCTCATTACCTGGGTCGTGATCCAATAGGGCTGTCGGGCGGTGCTCCCGTAGGCAAAAGCCCCTCGAACCTTGCGATCCGAGGGGCAGATGGTACTCCCAACGGGAGTCGAACCCGTGTCTCCGCCGTGAGAGGGCGGCATCCTTGGCCACTAGACGATGGGAGCAAAATCAAGATTTCAAAATGGATGGGGTACTAGGTTTCGAACCTAGACTCTTCGGAACCAGAAACCGACGTGTTACCAATTACACCATACCCCAAGAGCGGGTGGCGCTTAACAAGACCCCCTTGGGTATGTCAACTCGGCGACTGTGGGCAACGATCGGCACCTGCGCGTATGCGTCTTATGGCCAGGGTTTTCCCCGCAGCCACCAACATTTCGTACAAGCCAGGCCCTTTCTTCTGCCCAGTCATGCTCACGCGAATCGGCTGAGCCACCTTGCCGAGCCCCAACTCTCGCGCCTCGCAAAAAGCCTTCACCGACAGTTCTAGGCTCTCCTCGGTCCACGCCTCATTGGCCTCCAAGACATCCCCTAAATCTCTGAGCACCGCACCCGTGCTGTACTTGAGAAACTTCTTGGTCGCCTTGTCGTCCCAAGCCAGTGCCTCGTCCGCTGTAAAGTAAAACGCAGCCGCCTCGACCAGCTCAACCATGGTTTTTGCCCGCGCTTGCACCGTACCCACCACAGCCTCTAGGCGCGCATCAGTCGCAACCCCCGCCGCCTCAAAATAAGGCAAGGACCGCTCCGCCAACACCTTGGTATCCATCGCCATGATCCACTGCTGGTTCAGCCAACTTAGCTTGTCCATATCCCACTTCGCACCCGCTTTTGCCACGCCACCCAGCCCAAAGGCGGCCACAGCCTCGTCTGCGCTGAAATGCTCCATGTCGCCACAGGCCCAACCCAGCCGGGTCAGATAATTCAACAACGCCTCCGGTAAAAAACCCTTCTCTCGGTACGCACCCACCGATGTGTCTCCGTGGCGCTTGGACATCTTGCCGCCGTCTTTGCCCAAAATGATAGGCAGGTGGGCAAACTTGGGCACCGGCAAACCCAGCGCCTCGTACAGCATTTGTTGCTTTGGCGTGTTGTTGAGGTGGTCGTCCCCACGAATCACATGGGTCACCGCCATCTCGTGGTCGTCCACCACCACCACAAAGTTGTAGGTCGGCGTGCCATTCGAACGCTGAATGATCAGGTCGTCCAGCTCCTCGTTATTAAAGGTGACATCGCCCTTGACCAGGTCAGCCACAACCGTTTCGCCACTCAGCGGTGCCGCGAAACGAATCACATGCTCGCCGCAATCTGACCCAAGCCCCAATCCACGACAATGACCATCGTATTTGGGCTTGGCACCACTGGCCTGCGCCGCTTCTCGTACAGCCGTCAGTCGCTCTTTTGTGCAAGTGCACCGGTAGGCTTTTCCAGACTCCAGCATTTGTGCGATGTAAACCGCGTACCGGCCCTGGCGCTCTGTCTGTCGATATGGCCCATGGTCGCCGCCAGCCCCTGGACCTTCGTCCCAGTCCAGCCCCAACCAGGCCATATCGCGCAGTATTTGCGCCTCGAACTCTGGCTTGGACCGTTTGGTGTCTGTGTCTTCAATCCGAAGTAAAAACACACCCTTGTTTTTGCGCGCCAACAACCAGTTAAACAAAGCTGTTCGGGCGCCGCCAATATGTAAATAGCCGGTCGGAGAAGGGGCGAATCTGAGCCGCATAGTCATTGGATTTCCATCGTTTGGGGCAAACCCTCTATCCCCGATCGCAGGCAACGTCTTGGCGGCGGTTAACGATTGGCGCTGAGGTGCAGTCCATAAGGCCCCAAAAGCCCGTTGACCGCCTCAAAATAGCGCTCCTCTGCTTGGTAGACCAGTGTGTTTTCGTGTGCGGCCCGCGTGTATGCCTCTAAATCGCCATCGGCCCACGCAAGGCTGATCGCAGTGTAGGCCTTCGAACGAATAGACCACGCACGGCTTAACTCTGAATGCACAGCCTGCAGTGCCGGTTGGGTGGGCTGAATCCCAGAGACGCCCGCAGACAACGCCGCAGCGACGTTGACGATGTCTGCATCAAAACGGTTGGCCACCGCGTGGACGTCGAGTTGCCTTTCCTTGATGCCTTGGGCCATTTCAAGAAAAGTCTGTTGGAGGGCATTATTGTCATCAAGATGCCCTTGCATTTGCTCTGCATAGCGCTCATGGGCCTGCTGGGAGGCGCTGGGTCCGCAGGCGAAGAAGGCGAGAATGAAAAGGGTGGGAACCATCGGGTGTCCGAGCGGTTAGGGCCAAGGCTACACTCAAGAGTAGCCCGTCAATGCGCAAGCTGGAACAATCACTGATCAAGAGCCGCGCCATTTTGCGTCGGGCCTGGTCACAGCTCAGCATTACCGACCCGAGCATTGTGGCGCCAGCGGGCTTGGTATTGCAGGTGGACGACGCCGGATTGCCCGGTTCCATCGGCGACGGTGCGCCCCTCAGCACTGCACAATGGCAAAACGCCATCGCTGCGATGGTTGCCCGCCTGGGGCCGTTACCGGTCACGGTTTTGGCCCAGAACAGCGGCGGTTTGCCCATCGTGGCGATGTTGGTTCGGTTTGCTCACCGCCTTGAGTGCAGTACCCTTTTGGTGACCAACGGCACAGGTGTCGACCACTCGGCCGCGCATGCTTTGTTGAGTGCGGGCCTCGGCGCCGTGCGTGTGCATGTGGGAGGGGTGTCTGAGGCCGTGCAACAGGCGACCGTGGGTAACTCAGCCGCCGACGCCACCGGGGCAGTGGCCGTATTGCTCAAAGCTCGGACCGAAGGACAAGCGCCACTCGATGTTGAGGTCGCCATTCCTTGGGTGGTTGGGGTCGACGAAGAGCTGTCAGCCGTTGTCGGGTGGGCCAAACAGGCAGGGGTCGATGGGCTCAGAATCGCAGCGCCCTACCAGGCCACCTCGATTCCGGTTTTAGCCGAGTTGCTGAACGACACCATCAACGATGCCGACGGTTTTTTTCGCAACACCTCAAGCTCAATCCGTGCGCTACACGCCATGGCCGACAAGCAAGACGGCGCTCCCGGCACTCCGCGAGGCTCAGGCCGGCGCCGATGCCCGGTTGGGGGCCAACGTTTGGTCATAGGGGCCCAGCGCGCAGTGTATAGCTGCCCATTCCAGGCCCCAATGGGCAGTTTGGACGGTGAAATTGATGATGTGTTGTCGCAAGGTCGCCCCCACTTAGAAGCGATTAAAGCATGCACCCGCAGCTGCGTTCACCCAGACCTCGCACCGCAACCCCTGCTTGGATGAACCATGAAGATTCCACTCGATAAGATTCACCCACCCAAATTGGAACTCATCGCCAGCGCTGAAGATGCCTGGGTCCAGAGCGCGGTCGATATTTTTTTGGCCATTCCGAGCGGCTCAGCCGCCGCTGAGGGTTCTCGGTCTGCTGCGATCGCATTCAAGATTCGCCGAGAAGGCGACCGGGTTTATGTGGGCGGCCGCATTGAGGTCGACTTGGTCTGCACCTGTGACCGGTGTGGGGAAGCCATTCGCTTGCACCTCGATGGCCCCGTCGACCAATTGTATCTCGCCCCCCAAACAGAGGCAGACCCTGCCGATTACGATTTGGTCGAAAGCGAGCTCGAGGTGGGCTGGCACGATGGTCAAGCCCTCGACTTGGAGATGGTTCTCACCGAGGCACTGGCTTTGACAGGTCCCGATCGGGTGCGGTGTGAAGATGTCGGAGTTTTTAGGATTAGCGGCGAAGGACCCTGTGAATTACCTGAAAATTCGAATGGAGTCGGCCCAGAACGCATCAATCCCTTTGCAGCATTGAAGCTGTCGTAATAGACCGCAGCGTCTTCGAGGCCGGATCTGCTGGCTTCGTCATTAGAAAATAGGTGAAATCATGGCCGTTCCGAAAAAACGCACATCGAAAAGCCGCAAGGGCATGCGTCGTTCACACGATGCGCTGCAGTTCAAAGCTGCCGTTCAAGTCTGCCCCGATTGCGGTGAAATGAAGTTGTACCATCACGTGTGTGAGTCCTGTGGCAGCTACCGTGGCGAGCAGGTTCTCGACGTCGAGTAGCCCCTTGGGCAACAAAAAAAACGCGCTGCCCATTGCGCTCGATGCGATGGGTGGAGACAAAGCCCCCGCTGCGATTGTGGTTGGGGCTATTCGTGCTGTCCGTGCTGGAATCGACGTTTTACTCGTCGGCGATGCAGACCTCATTCGCCCCTTGTTTCCGAAAGGCGTGGATATTCCCATCCTCCACACCATCCAGGCTGTGGGTATGGGGGAGTCGCCCGCCGCGGCTGTGCGGGCCAAAAAAGAGGCTTCGGTTCGCTTGGCTGCACGGTGCGTGGCTGACGGTCGTGCGAGCGCGGTGGTGAGCTTTGGAAACACCGGCGCATTGATGGCCGCATGTTTGATGGAATTGGGCCGCATTGATGGCATAGAGCGTCCCGCGGTGTTGAGTACCCTGCCTCGGTCCGATGGCGGGCAGCTCGTCATCTTAGATTTGGGTGCAAACGTAGACTGCAAGGCCAGTCAGTTGGGTCAGTTTGCAGTGATGGGCGATGTGTTTGCTCGGTGCGTTCTGCAGATTAAAAAGCCCAGGGTGGGGTTGCTCTCCAACGGTAAAGAAGACGCCAAGGGCAATGAGCAGGTGAGGGGTGCTCTGCCAGTTCTGGCCAAGATGCCCGTTAATTTTATTGGCCAAGTCGAGCCTAACGATGCCCTCAACGGCGGGTGCGAGGTGGTGGTCTGTGACGGCTTCGTGGGCAATGTGATGCTTAAAAGTGTCGAGGCCGCCATCGCCGTCGCAGGACATGTGCTCAAAGAAGAGATTTTAGGCCGCCTTGATGCCAAATTGGGGGCACGTTTGCTGCGTGGCGCCTTTCGTCGCTACCGGGCGCGGACCTCGGCGAGCGGTGTTGGGGGTGCTTATTTGGTTGGGGTCAAAGGCACGGTGTTGGTGGGCCACGGTGCAGCAGATCCCACCGCTGTATTGTCGGCGATCAAGCGTGCCCACTCGGCGGCGAAGGAGGGCCTCAGTGGCCGTATTGGAGAGGCGATTACTGCAGCGGCCGCAGGGGTGATGGCAGATGATACCTGATTGACCCTTTGCGCCGTGTGTTCAGCACGATAGAGGTTCGTCCGAATCGCAGCAACCCGGCCGAGAGGCAGAGTCCCAAGCGAAGAACCGAGCAGGAGAATGAAGATGGCGAACAAAGAAGAAGTCGTTGCCAAGGTCGGTGACCTTATCTCTCAAAGTTTGGGTGTGAGCCCAGACGAAATCGTGTCTAGCGCTTCGTTTATCGACGATCTCGGCGCGGACAGCCTCGATATCGTCGAGTTGGTCATGCTTATCGAGAAGGAATTCGACATCGAGATTCCTGATGAAGACGCCGAGAAGATCTCGACTGTTCAGCATGCCATCGACTACATCCTCGATCACAAGGACTGAGTCCCCACTCGGGGTCTCGAGGGAGGGCTCCGTGCGGAGGGTTGTTGTCACAGGATTGGGGACGATCAATCCGTGTGGAGGCACAGCCGACGATACGTGGCGTGCCGTCACAGAAGGTCGTTCAGGCATTGGCGCGATCACGGCCTTTGACACGACGGGTTGGCCGGTACGCATCGCAGGTCAGGTCAACGGTTTTGACGCAGCGGCAGTGTTAGGAAGGCGGTCCGCCAAGCGCATGGACCGCTTTATGCAATTTGCCCTCGTGGCATCGTTAGAGGCGGTCGCCGATGCAGGTTTGACCCCTGGCGAGGAGGGCCTGGGCGATCGCGCTGGGGTTTATGTCGGCTCGGGTATCGGCGGTATTGCCGAGCTTGTCAGCGGTGCTGATGGCATGGCCGAAAGCGGCTACAAAGGTTTGAGTCCCTTCTTCATTCCGCGGGTGTTGACCAATCTCGCTGCGGGCCACATCGCGATGGCAACCGGGGCGCGCGGGCCGAGTTTGTGTGTGTCCACAGCGTGTGCAACAGGAAACCACAGCATCGGCGAGGCCATGCATGTGATTCGCTCTGGTCGGGCCGACATTATCTTGGCAGGAGGTGCCGAGGCTTCGGTTCAGCCCATCGGTGTTGGCGGCTTTATGGTCATGCGAGCCCTGTCCAAAAACAATGACAATCCCGAAAGTGCCTCCCGACCCTTCGACCGTGACCGCGACGGGTTTGTCATGGGTGAAGGCGCTGGCGTTGTGGTTTTGGAGTCCCTCGAGCACGCCAAGGCTCGGGGTGCCCGGATTTACTGTGAAGTGCTGGGCTACGGGCTCACCAACGACGCCTTCCATATTACCCAACCCGCTCCTGGGCATGCCGGCGCAGCTCGCTGCATGAAAGCCGCCCTCGATGACGCCAAGGTCAGCCCGAGCGAGGTCGACTACATCAACGCCCACGGCACCTCGACCGATGCCAATGATCGCAACGAGGCCATCGCCATCCGAACTGTGTTTGGTGACCATGCCGATGCGCTGATGGTGTCCTCTACCAAGTCCATGTCTGGCCACCTTCTGGGTGCAGCCGGCGGTCTCGAGGCCGTCATTATGGCCAAGGCCATCGCTCATGGGGCGGTGCCACCCACACTCAATCTGGAAAACCCCGGCGAAGGCTGTGACCTCGACTTTGTGCCCGGGGCTGCTCGGGATGTCCGAGTGGATATTGCCGTCTCCAACGGATTCGGCTTTGGTGGGACCAACGCGGTTTTAGTCTTTCGTCGCTTTGACGGATAGGAGTTTTTATGCGCATCGCCGTCGGTTCAGACCACGCTGGATTTGTTCTTAAATCTGAGCTGGTCGTGTTTTTAGAGGCTGCAGGCCATGCGGTCCTCGATAAAGGAACACGGCTCAAAGAGCGCTGTGACTACCCGGATTATGCTGCTGCAGTCTGCGCCGCTGTGGTCTCTGATGAGGCCGATTGGGGCTTGTTAGTCTGCGGTACTGGCGTGGGTATGGCCATGTGTGCCAATAAAGTAGCCGGAGTCCGGGCCGCGGTCGTCTCAGATGCTTTCTCTGCACGCGCCACCCGCCTTCATAACGATGCGAACGTGCTCTGTTTGGGCGAGCGAGTCGTGGGCGGCGGGTTGGCTGTGCAGATTCTGACTGCATGGCTCGACGCTGAGTTTGAGGGTGGTCGCCACCAAGCACGCATCAACAAAATGATGGCCCTCGAGGCCTGAACACTCTTTTAGACTTTGGAGTCGTCAACATGGAAGCCACACTTAGCCAAGCAGACCCTGCAGTTTACGCCACAATTCAATCGGAGATCACCCGGCAAAAAGATGACTTGGAGCTTATCGCTTCGGAGAACTATGTCTCTCGTGCCGTGATGGATGCGCTTGGGTCTCCGCTTACCAACAAGTACGCAGAGGGCTTGCCCAAACGCCGGTATTATGGCGGATGCGAGTTTGTCGATGAGGTCGAAAACATCGCCAGACGCAGGGCGCGTGAGTTGTTTATGGTCGCAGGATGCGACATCGGCGTGAATGTACAGCCCCATGCGGGCGCCCAGGCCAATCAGGCGGTGTATCTGGCGGCACTCAAGCCCGGCGACACCTTGTTGGGTTTGGATTTGTCTCATGGTGGACATCTCACCCACGGCTCTCCGGTCAACAGCTCCGGAAAACTATACAATGCTGTTCATTATCAAGTGGGGGCTGATGGCCGCATCGATATGGACTTGGTGCGCAGGCGGGCGCTCGAGCACCGCCCAAAGTTGATCGTGACAGGTGCCAGCGCCTACCCCCGCATCATCGATTTCGAAGCATTTAAAGTCATCGCCGACGAGGTGGGGGCCTTGTTGATGGCCGATATCGCGCACATTGCCGGCATGGTGGCCACCGGGCTTCATCCGAGCCCATTCCCACACTGTGATTTTGTGACCACCACGACTCACAAGACCTTGCGTGGGCCGCGCGGCGGGATGGTCATGGCCAAACGCGAGCACATGCCCTCCATCAATTCGGCGGTGTTTCCGGGTAACCAAGGTGGTCCGTTGATGCATTGCATCGCGGCCAAGGCGGTGGCGTTTGGCGAGGCATTGCGGCCAGAGTTCAAGTCTTATTGTCAGCAGGTTTTGGATAATGCAGACGCGATGGCCGATCGCTTAATGAGCCGAGGCTTTGCGCTGGTGAGCGGGGGTACAGATAATCACTTGATGCTGATTGACCTTGCGTCCTCGGCGTCTGCAGATGCCGACCTCACGGGCAAGCAGGCAGAGCACATCCTTGGTCTGGCTGGCATCACCGTGAATAAAAACACTGTCCCTGGTGAGCAACGAAGCCCAATGGTGACGAGCGGCATTCGGGTGGGTACCCCAGCGATGACCACGCGCGAAATGGGGGTGACTGAGAGCGTGCAAATCGCAGACTGGATCGCCGACATTCTGACCAGCGCCGGCGACGATGCGCTTCAGGTGCGTGTAAAAGCTGAGGTCACCGGTATGTGCCGCCGATTCCCTATTTACTCCGACTTGGGTTGAGCGATGATTTGCCCATCTTGCGAGCACGGAAAGTTTGAGGTCCTCGAGACCCGTACCTCGGGTGATGGGATTCGCCGACGCCGGTCTTGTGTGGGCTGTGGCCATCGGTTTACGACCTTCGAGCGGATCGATAGGCGCTTGCCATTGGTGATTAAAAAGAGCGGTGCGCGGGTGCCGTTTTCACGAACCAAAGTGCAGGAGGGGCTACATATTGCCTGTCGAAAGCGCCCTGTGACAGCTGAGCAGCTCGATGAAGCGGTGCGTCGCATCGAGGACCAAGCTTTGGCTTTGGGCCGAGCCGAGGTCGCTTCGGCGGAGGTTGGTGGTCTTGTGTTGGCTGAACTTAAAAGCTTGGATTTGGTCGGCTATTTGCGTTTTGCTTCGGTGTATCAAGAGATACAATCGGCTGACCAATTCTTGGAGCTTTTACAGCCCTGGGTAGAGCGCAAGCTGGAAAATAAATGACCGACGGCGCGCGCATTCAGGCTTGTCTTGAGTTGGCTGGACAAGCCCTCGGCCGTACCGCGCCCAATCCCATGGTTGGGGCGATAATTGTCCACGAGGGTGAGGTTATCGCTCAAGGATGGCACGCCGCTCCCGGACAGGCCCATGGAGAGGTGGCTGCTCTCAGCATGATCGGTGGCCGTGCCCCAGGCGCGACCATGTTCGTGAACCTAGAGCCCTGTTGTCATTCTGGACGTACGCCGCCATGTACCGATGCCATTATCGCCGCTGGGATCTCAAGGGTGGTCATTGGGATGGTCGACCCTGATTGTCGCATGCAGGGTGCGGGGATCCGGCAGTTGGAAGATGCGGGGATTTCGGTTGAGGTGGGTGTGTGTGAGGCAGACTGCCGCGCGCTCAATCATGCCTATTTGTCCGCCAAAGAGCGCGGGCGCCCATGGGTGACCGTTAAGGCGGCCATCACCCTCGACGGTCGCATCGCGGATTCGACGGGGGCCAGCCAGTGGATCACCAGCCCAGAGGCCCGGGCCGTCGGGCATCGGCTTCGAGATGAGCATGATGCGGTTTTGGTTGGCGCCGGAACGCTTCGGGCCGATAATCCGAGCCTGAACACCCGTATAGATGGTGGGCGGGATGCGCTGCCAATCGTGCTCGATACAGAGTTGGCCTGTCCTGAAGACGCCAAGGTCTTGAGTGCCGGGCGTCGGCCTGTCATTTTTTATGCAGACGATGTTCAGCCTCGGCCTGGGCTGAGTGCGGACACTGTGGCGGTTTCCCGTGAGGTTGGAGGATGGCTTGACCTTGGGGCAGTTTTTGAGAATCTACAGGGCCGCGGCGTGCACAGTGTACTTGTTGAGGGCGGTGGTCTCGTGATTCGCAGCCTCCTCGACCGGGCTATGGTGGACCGTATCGAGTTGTTCATCGCTGGGCGTGTGCTCGTCGGTGGACCGGGTTGGGTAGGCGGCGCGCCCATGGCACTTTCGGATGCGCCTGGTTTTCAGATCGTCCGATGCGATCGCCTTGGGCCAGATATTCACATTGTATTGGAGCAAGCACCATGTTCAGCGGAATCGTAGCGGACCTCGGGCATATTATGTCGGTCACCCCAAGGGGGAACGGCTGCACGCTAGAGATTCGAACTGGCTTTCCTTTGGCTGGTGACGATCCGCTGGCGCTTGGTGATTCCATCGCACACAATGGCATTTGTTTGACGGTTGAGCGCTTGGTTCTGCCTGACCGGTTCATCGTGGCCGCAGGCAAAGAGACCCTCGATTGCACCACGCTCGGCACTTTTCGGGCTGGGGGTCGCATTCATCTGGAGCGGGCGCTGCAGGTCAATGCGCGTTTGGATGGTCATATGGTGTCGGGCCACGTGGACGGAGTAGGGGCTGTGGTGTCCACGGAGCGGATGCAAGAGAGCTTCGTGTTGTGGATTGATGCGCCGGCCAATTTAGCCCGCTACATCGCCAAAAAGGGCTCCATCACCGTCGATGGCGTGAGTTTGACGGTCAACGAGGTGAGCGGCACCCGCTTTCGGGTCAACATTGTGCCCTTCACTGCCGAGCATACGACCTTGTGTGAACATGCGGCGGGAGAAGGTGTGAATCTCGAGGTCGACCTGATAGCCCGCTACCTTGAACGCATGCTTGAGGTGGACAAGTCCGCTGCAGGGGGTATGACGCGGCAACGCTTAGAGGCTTTGGGCTTTTCAAGCGAGGGGGAGTGATGAGCTTTGTCGTGATGGAATCAGATCCTATCAAGCGGGTGGAATTGGCTATCGCCGACATACGCGCAGGTAAAATGGTCATCCTTGTCGACGATGAAGACCGTGAAAATGAAGGCGACCTCACGATGGCGGCGTCGGCTGTTACCGGTGAGGCCATCAACTTTATGGCCACCCATGGCCGTGGGCTGATTTGCCTGACGCTCACCGAGGAGCGGGTCGAAGACTTGAGCTTGCCCATGATGGCGATTCACAACAAGTCGCCCTACGAGACTGCTTTCACCGTGTCGATCGAGGCCCGAGAAGGGGTCAGCACGGGCATCTCGGCAGCAGATCGCGCCCACACCATCAAAGTGGCTATCGATCCCAGTAAAGGGCATGCTGACATCGTTGTTCCTGGGCATGTATTTCCGCTGCGGGCCAGAAGCGGCGGCACGTTGGTGCGGACTGGCCAAACAGAGGGTTCGGTTGATTTGGCTCGCTTGGCGGGGCTCGCCCCCTCGGGCGTTATCTGCGAGATTATGGCTGAAGACGGCACCATGGCGCGTCTTCCAGACCTCAAAATTTTTGGCGAGAAGCATCAAATTCACATTGTGGCGGTGGCGGACATTATCCGCTGGCGCTTACGAACCGAGACATTGGTCGAGGTTAAAGTCGACGCGCCTGTCCGAATTCCAGGCCATGGCGATTTTCGCTGCAAGGTTTACCAGGAGATGACTGGAAGCGGCATGCACATGGCGTTGGTTCGGGGCAATGTGGACAACGGTGAGCCGGTGTTGGCCCGAGTACAAGCGTACAACCCAGCAGGCGATGTCTTTGCTGCGATGAGCTGTGACACCCGTGGTCAACTCGACGGTGCGCTGTCGGCCATCGCAAAGGCAGACCATGGTGTGCTTTTGTACATGCACATTGGCGGCGAAGAATCAGAAGGGTTGATCTCTCGGATTCAAGGGTCGTTGCAGCCGAGCGCCGAGGCCCCGAAAGAGGCGTCGGTGTCTGCGAAAGGAAAAGGGCTTCGCCACCTGGGTGTGGGTGCACAGATTTTAGCTGATTTGGGCGTGAAGCAAATGAAACTGATGACCAATAATCCAAGAAAGATTATCGGCCTTGAGGGCTTTGGCATTGAAGTTGTAGAGCGTGTGCCGTTGGCCGTGCCAGTCAATGACGACAATGCCTCTTATCTGCGCGCGCGCCGTTTACATCTTGGGCATATTTTGCCCGATATTGAAGCCACCTGAGGGACCGATGCCAAAGCATATTCAAGCTAATCTCGTCGACAAGGGCGGTCGCTATGCGCTCGTGGTTGCGCGGTTTAATGATTTCATCACAGCCCGATTGCTCGATGGCGCACTCGAGACGCTCAAGCGTCATGGTGCCGACACTGACGCCGCGGTGGTTGTGTGGGTGCCAGGTGCAGTCGAAATTCCGGTGGTGTGCCAAAAATTGGCTCGTTCGGGAAAGTACGACGCGATCATCGCTTTGGGGTGTGTCATTCAAGGAGGCACCCCGCATTTTGAATATGTCTCGGGTGAGGTGTCCAAGGGCATGGGGGCTGTATCCCTCGACACCGGCGTACCCATTGCGTTTGGCGTGTTGACCGTCAACACCATTGATCAGGCCATCGAACGTGCGGGCACCAAGATGGGAAACAAGGGTGCAGAGGCAGCGCTATCGGCCATTGAGATGGTCGGCGTGCTAAAGGCTTTAGACTAAATGGCACGCAGAAGAGCAAGAGAGTTTGCGCTCAAGGCCCTGTACCAGGCTGACCTTCAGGGGGGAGATCACAAGGCTGCCCTCGAGGGTTTGTGGGATGGAATTGTCGACGCAGAGACTGATGGGAACCCCGCCGAGAAAGACGAGATGGTTTTTGCCCGCCGCGTGGTTGGTGGGGTTGCAGACCGTGGCGAAGACATTGACGCCTTGATTGAAAAAGCCTCCAAAAACTGGCGCTTAGCCCGCATGCCTGTAGTGGACCGGAGCATTCTTCGCCTGGCCACAGCAGAGATGTTGTTGTTAAAAGATGTGCCTGTGAGCGTGTCGATTAACGAGGCTGTGGAGTTGGCCAAGAGCTTTGGCGAGAAGGAGAGTCGCGCCTTCGTTAACGGAATTCTGGATCGAATTGCCTCTATTTTGGGCCGTGGTGGTCGGGGCGGAAAACAAGGCAAGTCAGTAAAGCGCTGAGTATTGCTGTGAATACGGTGCAGAGCAGTTATGGTGTGCGCCACTTGATATGGAGGACTCCCATGCGGAATTCGATACTTTTTACCCTCGTCATGATGGGCTGTGGCGGAGGCGATAGCGCTTCCGATGTAATCAAAGCGGTTGTGACCGACTGCACATGGTACGCCGATGCTGATGGAGACGGCTACGCCGACCCCTACGCATCTCTTGAAGGCGAGTGTGGCGAGTCTGCCCCCGAGGGCATGATGGCGGCAGCAACAGGCATGTGGGATTGCGACGACTTAAATGCTGAGGTCAACCCTGAAGCAGAAGAAGTCTGTGGCGATATTGTCGATAACAACTGTGATGGCGATGTTGACGAAGACTGTGAAGTCCCTGATGCTGACGCCGATGCCGATGC